>JASFJP010000346.1:0-5474 GCA_050121225.1 Desulfobacterales bacterium | reverse complement strand
GCATATAGCCATAATACCTGCAAAGCTCTCGGACTTATCGTTCCATTCACCTTCTATTTGAAGAAATTGATCACATTTATCACACCATGCATTCTCAAACGGCCATTCTGGATTCGGTGGCTCGTCTGGCCGATTAAACCCCAATCCTTTCCCATATTGAAGGTGCTTGCAAATAAATGTCGGGCGCTGTAGTCCGTGGCGTGGACATTCCATCATACTGTCTTTGGTTAAGTTATTTTCCATTGAAAAATATCTTTAAAGTCGCCAAAACAGCGCCTACATATCCAGTGATAATTATCTTTTGTTGCATATCCCTCATCAAGGTCATCAGGAGAAACCTCGAGGCTAAATTTCGCCCAACAAAATTCACAGTGATCGTGATCCCAGGCGTCACGGGATTTAATATACTTTTTCAAATATAATGTTACGCCGGTTAAATACTTTTCCTGCCCCTGCAGTCTCCAATCGTTTTTATTTATCATAATTGCAATTTCGCGGTAACAAACAAAAATATAGCGTAAGCTTGAACGAATCTGAAAAAGTTACATATTTCTATTTTTAATTAATGTGATAACAGATCTTTTTTTCAATTCTAAGATCGCATAATTTGAAGGGTTATTAGGGTCAATTAACAGTTTCATGTGTGATGATTTTTTACTGGGGAGCCAAACAGTCTGAAAGAATTTTGTTTTGTTGTATTTCATTCCTGCATATTCATATTCAAATTTAAGTTTTGTTCCAAGCAAGACATGCTCAACGGAAATATTTTTAACTATAATTTCAATACCTATTTTTACGAGATATAACGCATTGTTTATTCTATAAAATGCGAAAGGCAGGCAAATAATACAAACTGACCCCAAAAAAATCATAAGAACCAGTTCTAAGGATTGGGGCACCTTAAATAAAAATAGAATTGAAAGAATAATTAATGGTCCCAAAAAGTAGTGTACAAAAGCATCATGAAAAAGAAGCTCTTTTAAAACTTTACCCTTTATTTGTTCCATATGTTGTTTTACCGAAAGTCAGCCTGCCACATTCACCACTTTTTAGCCCATTCCGGTGCATGGACGGGAGTTGGTTCTAACGAATTCAAGTTTCTTGAAAACACAGCTGTCAGATTTGAATCGTTTATTTCGTAAATTATCAGTTCACCAGCAGCTGATGCTATGACGAGATGTCCTTTACGGTCAAAATCTGCCCAAACCGCATCGGAAAGAAGAATCTCTTGGTTATCTGGATATGTCATTGAGTAAAGGCAAGAACCAAATTCTGAGTATATGTTCAGAGCCAATCTCGGATCTTGAGGTGAGTTCTTTGATAGCTCGATTACCTCATTGGGTCCTGGATTAAAATTTTCTCCAGATTCATCGGTTGCTTTTGGCTTCCAGCCGTTTATGATAAACTGAAACTCCCTCGCTCGATTCCAGTTTGTATCGGTGCCACCAAACTTAAACGGAAACGGGCAACTCCCATGAAACGGCTGGTCCTCACACAGGGCACCGAAGGCGCACAGCGTCCCATCGCTTTTAAAATATGCTCCTGTCGTCCAGGTTCCAACAGTTTTCCAGGCACAGAGTGCTTTAAGCCATGGTGGTTTTGACAGCGCAAGATAGGTGTCCCAACTCCCATGCATCGCAAAGTAAGCTATGACCATACCATCGTGGGATACCGCAGATCTTGTTGGGTACAATGTGCCCTTCAGCCATGCGCCGCGTTCAAGGGTAAATTTTGCGAGATCCCATTTCAGGATGTGCCACCAGGCGGCAGGGCCACGTCGAAACACAATTCCGATGTCGGCGTTTTTTGCAATCAACACGTGTATTCTGCATGCAGCTTTTGAATCAGTCATATCTTCTCAGGGTTGCTTAAAATTATCACCCTCGCTCGCCATCTATAGTCAACATTAGCGAGTAATTATACTTTCATCAGTCTTTTGTAATAAAACTAATATATTATACATTACATAGGCTAATATAACAAATTTTGGTTTGCCTAAAACTGGGGGTTGCGTGCCTGAATCGAAACTTAACAACATCCTGTTTTAATGATGTATTTGTTTATAAAATCCAAAATTTGAGCTCTTTTAACGATGTAAAACCACCGTCAAATTAATTTGCCGAATATGGTCTCTGCAATGACGGTTACTATTTGATCCGTCGGTTCCCACCTATGTTTATCGAAATACCGTTTCCTTGCAAATTTATGCCGCGCATCTATGACCCGCTTGTCCCGTTGTTCTATTGAAAAGAAATCGAGTATATCAAGGGCTGAACTTTTCTCTTTTTCATGATCTCTAAGATACTTGGATAGCAAGCTGCCAAGGTTGCCGGCTGCTCCTGTTATCAATATATTTGTCATTTTTTTAAAGTGTAACGATTAAATTAAAGGGCGGCGTCAGCCGTCCCGATTGAATGTGGGATTAAGTGTCATTTTGCATGTCCCCTTGGTTTTAATTGAAATAACGGGGAATGTCATTTACCACGCTTGCGCCCCTATGAGCTGAAGCTTCTTAACCCCATCATAATCGCAGAAATTGGCAATTGCACCGTTTCCCATTTTGGACTTCTTCCCCCAGATCGTCGGTATCTTTAGTGTCATAACACGGTCCTTTCTCGCGATAGCCGAACTCCATTGAAAGAAGAAGAATATGAGAAAAAAATCAATCGCATGGAAATAGGCTGAATTTCTAAAAAGTGAGGGTTTGGCTCCATTATTTTGCCCTGGGCATAGCCTTTGACATTCGAACGCTATTTTGATAATTTGTCTATCGTTAAAATCGTAATTTACATTTCATAACTTATTGCAATTTTGACGTTTTCGAAGAATCAAGTTTGAAGGCTGACATCAATTAAAATCTTGGATCAGACCTTATTCTTTTACTCCTATGGACCGCATACTAAATGACGAAAACTGAAACACTTAACGCTTCACAATCGGAAGGTCGGGCTTTCAAGCGGGAATTATTTGATGATTTCAAGCGCCTTGCAAACTGTTCCCAGGATGGTATCTATCATTATGACATCGACTCACGACGATTTCTTTTTCATAATAAAAAATTTCGGGTTTTTTTTCGATTAGAAAACGGAGCTGAAATCCCTACAGCTTCAAATCAAATAGTCAAATCCATCCACCCTGAAGATCGCGAACAAGCACTCAAAGCCTTAAACGAATCATTGTGTTCCGGGCATACAGAAGGAGAGGCTGAGTACCGAGTCCTTTACCCGGATGGTTTCATTCGCTGGTTACACGATCGCTGGATCGTTTTACGAAATCCCCAAGGCAAGCCTCTCGCCGTCCAAGGATTCATTCGTGATAACACCCAACGAAAACTTTCCGAACTTCAATTTATTGAGAGTAAACAAAACGCTTTGATTGGCAGTTATATTGTTCAGGAAGGCAAGTTCAAATACGTCAATCCTAAATTTATCAACATAACTGGGTATAGTGAAGAGGAGTTGATAAATACTGACTCTATGACAATTGTCCGTGAAGATTATCGTGAACATGTGCGTCAGTGCGCTGTGGCCATGCTCAAAGGAGAAAATTTTACGCCCTATGAGTTCTGTGTCGTCGATAAATCCGGTTCCACTCACTGGATAATGGAAACTGTAACTTCGGTCATTTATAGAGGTAAGCGTGCAGTTCTTGGTTATTTTATGGATATTACCAAACTCCATCAAATGAAAGACAATCTATCTACTTTGGGATTAATGGTTGGAACCATCTCACATAGTTTAAGAGGATGTTTAACAGGACTGAATGCAAGCCTTTATCTGATAGAAACAGGCTTTTACCGTAACATGCCTGCTCAGATCGAAGAGGGTTTGGACGTTACCAAACTCATGGCGGACCGCATTCGAAAGCTGATTCTGGATATACTCTACTACTCAAAAGAACGGGATCTGGAAATTGAAGAAGTTGAAGTTTGGCAATTTGCTAAAGAGGTTGCAATTCTCGTTGAAACTCGCATTAAAGCCGCTAATATTCAGTTCATTACCCACTTTTCCTACGATTCCGGGTATTTTGCAATTGATCCAGAAATAATCCGCGCAGCATTAATAAACATAATCGAAAACGCTATGGAAGCCTGTATTGAAGACACCAGAAATATAACCCATTGGATACGTTTTACTACAAGTGTCGATGAGGCCAATGTTTATTTTGAAATAGCAGACAATGGGCCCGGTATTGAAAAAGAACAAGCAAGCAAGATTTTCCAGCTTTTCAGCTCTACAAAAGGAAAGAGGGGGACAGGTATAGGACTTTTCGTAACCCGAAAGGCTATCCTCAAACACGGAGGCACAATAACCATTGATTCTAGCCCAAATGAAGGAGCTAGATTTCATATTACTTTACCACGAAGACCGCCTGCTCATTGATAACAGATTACTATTGCGGCGTGGCTACTCGCTTAACAGACCAGGCAGTTCGTCCAGCGTTTTGATTTCAATATCGGGTTGAAAAGGCAAACGTTCCGGCCGCTGGGCAAACCGATTTATCCATGCGACTCGAAGGCCGAATGCCGTCGCACCAACGGCATCCCAGGCATTGGAAGACATAAAGACAATTTCTGCCGCCGTTACCCCAAGCCGATCGACCGCCAGTTGGTAAACAGTCGGGTCCGGTTTAAAAATTCCAACCATTTCAACCGACAAGATTATCTGGACCAAATCTTCCAATCCGCTGCTTTTAACCACAGCCTCGAGCATGGCCGGTGAACCGTTGGAAAGGATTGCTATCTGACGGCCGCTGTCTTTTAATTTTACCAGAGTGTCCGGCACCTCGGGATAGCATTCCAACTCAAGATAGGCGTTAATAAGATCGTTTCTCAATTGTTTGTCCTTGATATTAAAAACATCCAACGCGTAGTCGAGGGCATCCTGGGTTACCTGCCAAAAATCGGCATGTTTTTTCATCAAACTGCGAAGCCAGGTATATTCAAGCTGCTTGGTGCGCCAGATACTTGATACCTGGTCGGAGATATCGCCAAGGCGTTCATTATATTTTCCAACAGCGGAATGAACATCAAACAATGTTCCATAGGCATCAAAAACACAGGCTTTGATATTCGCAATCAGAAATTTTTGAGGCACAATGCACCTCCAATTTTAAATTAACCTCAATTGAGTGATAAATCGATTAAGATTTATTTCAAAGCGTTGGCTAACAGCTTTATGTCGACCGATAGATACTCGGCACATTCATCAAGTGAATCTAAAATTTCTATTTGAAACAGGTCATCGCTAAGCATGGATTTGTAAAGATGGGAAAATCCACCAACATACTTTTGCGGCATGAATAATGAAATTTTGACGGGATTATCATGGTTGATGCATCTACGATACTCATGAATGCGTGAAGATACTGTATCAAAATCTATTTCAATCTCCTTAAGATCAGATAAATCTGCAAAGCGATTGAATGCGGCAAACCTACCATCGTTTTCATCGTAAATTGCTTTCAAAATTGCT
>JASFJP010000345.1:0-5492 GCA_050121225.1 Desulfobacterales bacterium | reverse complement strand
GAGTTTGATAAAACCCGCGTATTTAAATGTAGAACTGAATCTAGTCATGATGATTCTGTGATTGGCAACTTCCGCTCTCAAGGGATACGCGTATCCGCCAATCATCTCCTTTTTTTGAAAAGCTAAGTATTATAAAAGATATGTCAAAATACAGCGCAACGGGTTGTAATGCTTTAAGTTTTGAGGCTCGATACGCAATTTTTCGCACCGATATGAGAAGGAAAGCGTCACAATACGGTGAATAGTGATCTGTAATACCCCAATTAGCGTAAACAAAATGGGATGGTTTTTTATCTTCCTGATATAACAATCAATATTCAAATTATGGACACAACATTATAATTGCTCTATAGGTGAGTTGTAAATATCCAGTTTTAAATCCCATTTTGTTTACCCTGCGGGAAAGCCGATGCCACCCCATCTTCGGAGTTTATCCGCCTTGGGAGGATTGCCAAGGGATTGCGGTCCCGCGGACTCGCGGGACAGCTTCACCCTTGGACGCCTTGAAGCTGGGGCACCCTCGACTTTCGCTCATTTAGTTGTTCCGTTTGTTCGCTGAATGTTTTGATTTCTGGAGGATCTTTATGACACACAAGGTAACCCTAAATGATGCTTTCAAAGGCTTCACCCTGGATCAGGACAAAATAATACCACCAGAGGAAACCGTGAAGCGCTTTAAGGATAAATTGCAAAGAATTGATCTGGATATATTAAAAGGCACGATTCGAATCGATAATGGTCGATTGGATATACCGATCTATTTCAGCACCTGCGGAGAGGACGCTGCAAATACCATTGGCACTCAAAAGCAGATGGGAAAGGGAGGAACTCCTCAGCAAGCCGAAGCCAGTGCGGTGATGGAGCTCGCCGAAAGGTTTAGTTTTTTCAGTTTTGCTAAAAATTCGAAAAACTTCTTCATTGACACCTATAGCAATGTGAAAGACAGATCCGTCCCTTTTGAAATGATCGCCAAATCCGTTCACGATAATTCGGAGGAGCTAACGATTACCCGCAAGCTATTTGAGGATCTCCCGTTAAAATGGACTTGGGGATATAATTTGACTCGTGAACAGGAAGTCCTGATACCCTTTGACTGGTTTTTCGCCATCAACGAGTTTAACGGACCATCAGCCGGTAACTGCGTGGAGGAAGCCCTGATTCAGGGTATCTGTGAAATCGTCGAACGCCATACATCCTCCCTGGTGAGTCACAACAAATTAACCATCGCAGCAATCCGACCGGAGTCGGTTACGGAACCACTTGTAGTTGATATGCTGAATAAATATAAAAATGCCGGGGTCAAACTCTATCTATCGGACTTTTCCCTTGATACCGGCCTCCCCACGGTAGGTGCTCTGGCATATGATCCGACGACATTTCCCCACTTGAGTGAAATTGTCTGGACGGCAGGAACCACTCCGGATCCTCAAAAGGCTTTAAGCCGTGCCTTAAGCGAAGTTGCTCAACTTGCCGGCGACTTCAATACCGGTTCTAATTACGTGGCCAGCGGTTTACCGAAATTTGCCCGTATCGAAGAGGCTGATTTCGTTGTAAATCCCGGAAAAGAAGTCAACATAGCTGACTTGCCGAATCTTTCAGACACGAATTTAAAAATCGAGATTCAAAATTGCCTCTCGGCCCTGGCTGTTCGCAACATGGACGTTTTGGTCATAAACACAATGCATTCTGAGCTTAATATTCCTGCTTTCTATACGATTATACCGGGTGCCCATTTTAGAGAACGGTCCTTGGGAACCAGCGTCGGCATGTTTTCGGCCAAACATATATATGAAAATCGGCCAGCTCAAGAGGCCATCACCAAACTGGCAAAAATAAATACGACCCTACCGGATAAGTACTATGTTAACTTTTATTTGGGCTCCTGTCATTTGACTATTGGCGAGCCCCAAAAAGCCCTTAAATACTTTAATCGCGCGCTGGAGCTGAATCCAACAGAACAAGACATCCCCAGCATTTATTCATACACGGGTGTTGCATTACGAGAGATGGGTAGATATCGCGAGGCTCTTGATGTACTCAGACTGGGCGAGAAACTGGATCGGGAAAGAACAGACATTTATAATTCGATGGGATTTTGTCATTTCAAATTAAAAGACCACGAGGCAGCAATTGAGAATTTTGAGAAAGTTATTCAACTCGATCCTTCATCGGCGATTGATTACGCCAATATAGCGGTCAATTATCGAGAACTGGGAGAGAAAAGGAAAGCCATCCGTTATTACCAGCTGGCTCTGACTCTAGATGATACAATTCAATTTGCCAGAGAGCACTTAAACGAATTGCAGGCCTTGGATTAGCTTGCTCCTAAGTCCCAATTGTCTGGATCAAGCCTGCGCGATTGAATTTCTGATTCGATGGATTCTATTATTCAGTTCCCTTGAAACCGGATCCATTTCGTTAAAAATTTTCGATGCTTGGTCTTTATCATGTTGACTTGAGCTGATTTGCTCGATGGTTGAAGAGAGATCGAAAAAGTGCGCCTGGAAATGATCCAACAAAGCCTGAGCATAACTAGCCGCTGTGGCGTCCACCAACTTGTATAAATAGCTGAATTTAAGGTTTTCTTGATAATCCTTGAAATGAAAGATAATCGACTGCTTGGTTTCGCGCTTCATCCGCTGGACGCCATCATTTAACGCTTTCAGCGCTTCTTCCCCATATGCATTTGCCGACCTTTTTACGATTTTTTTTAACCTTCCAGATACCCGATAGTAGCCCAAACGCATATAGGCTTCGGTCTTAATTTTGGTCGAATAGCTCATATTGGCGATTAAAGGCGGCCGCACAAGACCGCTTTCTTGTATAACCGCATTAATTTCAGGTGCAGCATTTCCCGAAGGATTCACATCAGAGGATTTGTTTCGATCTGACAGCCCCATATACTCATGATACGCATCGTCGACCATGGTATCAAAAGGATCGATGACGGCCTGGAAATAGTCTCCAATTTGCACTTCTTTAGAGTGGATAAATCTAATGATTTCAGGGTTAATCACTTCGGCGATAAACGTGTCAACGGCATGCTTGAACTCCTGAAACACGTGATAAAGGGTTTGGGAAAATCCCGCAGACTGGAGGCTTTCTTCGTATCTACCTGCAGAAAACGAATAGTTGCTGATAAAATTTTCGATATCCGTTACCATATCCCCGGCTTGTGCATCCAAAAAACGATTCACATCCAGATGGAGTTCTTTTTTTATCACCGGTATGGCACCGGATAGCGAATTCTTAATTGCGGATTTCAACTGATTGAGTCTCTGCTGATGACGGCGGATTCTGTCCAGAAGCATCTTTTTGCGGTCTGCATTGTTGGCAAGGACATCCCGATTTAAATCGATCCAATCTGCAATGCCTTTGGACATAACCCCCAGACGTTCAATATGGTTTTCTAACAGCAAAGATTTGCGCTTTTGGGCCAGATGCTCATAAAATACAGTGTTAAATCGATTGGACTCTAGTTTTGAAAAATCGGCGAGTTCCGTATCGGCTTTCCACTGCTCAAATCGCAACCGATCTTTTTTTGATGCGATTTCACTCAGTGAACTAAATAAATTATAAAGTGCGGAAAACGCGTAGATTTGCGGTTCGGGCTTTATCATGGAAAGCTCTTCTTGAACACGATCTACTAAACGTTGCAGATCCCGGATTGATTCATGTTCACTAAAATCACAATTAATCACGAAAAAAATGTTATCTATAATACCCATTTTTTTGATCATGGAAAGAAATCGAATATCCGCTTGCCGCAAACCGGTCCGACTGCTCACCACATAAACGATTAGATGGGTCAGCATTAGGTAATCCTGGATCATGGCGAGATGCAGCGGATTGGATGAATCACTTCCTTGGCAATCTGCAATCTCAATATTGCTTTTCACGCTGCCGGAGCTTATTTCAAGTAGGATATCTTTCAAATAAACAGCCAACGTTTCATCTCCGGCAAAAGCTTTATGTTCGGCAAAAAGGTCATCCTTATATCGCTTGACGGTATTTTCGCGCCCGAGAAAAGCCCGTGCCGTATCATAGCCTTTTAGATAAGAGCTGAGGAGGACATTATTGATATTGCGGGTATCGTGGGTGATTAATTGATCTGAGCTCACATCAGCTAGTGCGCGCTGGAGTTCACGGCGCTCTCTGTCTATACGGATATCAAATTTCCCATTTTCGGTACGCCAATTCAGTGACGGGAATAATACCAACGCCTGCTGCATATCGGCGTTAACTTCACCCCATGATTTGAAAAACAATGAGGCTCGGAGACGTTCGCCGCTGCGCACCCGCGTGACAATTGAGGTAACAACTCCGGCACCTCGTTTAACATAATCACCTTGGAAAACCGAATTTAAAAATGTGCTTTTCCCTGATTTAATCGGTCCGATAACCGCAACTCGAACGATGTTTTCGGTAAGATGTTTAGGCAGATTGCCGCAGGTCTTTTCCCAATCGCCAAAACTGTAATCCGACATCCCTGGAATTGATTTGGCTGCTGAAAATAACGACAGCAGCTGACTATTAATTTCTAAAATCTCGTTGATGACAATGCGATATGAATCCATACGTTGCAAACAAGATAATGCCTTGTAACGGTTAAGTTTTTGTGGTATTAAAAAACAAATTTACGAAAGGGAAAAAAAAACTTATGTCCGAAAAACATCCTGAATGTCCGCTATATAATCCCCTAAATTGTAAGGAGTATTACAATCCGAAACTTTGCGCTTTTGTTCGAAAAGATAAGATATGTCTTAAAAAAAAGAAACCTAAAGCGAAAGCAAAAGGTTAGCTCGTAGAAATGCCGAAAATCAAGCATGACCTGGTATTTCGGAAATTAAACTCGGATCAATACCCATTTTCTTTACCGCTTCTTCCCAACGAACGTCAACAGGCATATTAAAAATATTTTCCTCAAAAATTGGATACGTTAACCACGCGTTCTGTTTTAATTCAGATTCCAGCTGACCTGGCCCCCATCCTGCACACCCCAGTGTAATAATATAGGATTGCGGATCTTTTCCCATTGCAATCGATTCTAAGATATCTCGCGTGTTACTCATGGCCAGATTCGATGTGATCATTATACTGGCTTCCCAGGTAAACGGCGGCCCATGCAGCACAAAAATTTCACCGAGATGAACCGGCCCGCCCAAATGAATGGGAATTTGTTTCAATCCATCCTCATATTTGATAGTTAGCTCCTCAAATATATCCTTCGCGGTCAACGAATGATGCACACGGTTGATGATGATGCCCATGGCCCCGTTTTCGTTATGCTCGCAGATGCAAGTTACTGTTTGATAAAAATTGGGATCTGCCAAATTAGGCATTGAGAGAAGAAATTGACCTTTCAGAGAAGCAGGACTGTCCATTGTCATAGTATCCTCAATAAGAGTAATAATAAATATTCCCCTGAGTTTCTGATTTAAGCCTAATTTTATCGTCACTCTTTGTCAAGCATCCATATAAATTAATGATGG
>JASFJP010000344.1:0-5511 GCA_050121225.1 Desulfobacterales bacterium | reverse complement strand
CCAGCATATAGGGTCCGGATCCGGCTTCATTCCCGGCATCAAACCACTTCTGATCTTTGCCGACGGCCTTGGGGCTTATAATCCAGGCGGCATAAGCCGAAGCAACGATGCGCTCTAAAGGAGCAACGCTCTTCAGATTAAACTGAACGGTTTGGTCATCAAGGGCTTTGATTTCCTTGATGGGCCCCAGGATAAAAGAGGCCCCTTTTTTCATCGTTTTGGTGCGGTCAAAAGAATCTTTTACGCTCTGGGCCGTGAGCATTCCGCCGTCGTGGAATTTTACGCCTTTCCTCAGATAAAATGTCCAGGTTAGGCCATCGGCGGATTTTTCCCAGCGCTCAGCCAGGCCGGGTCTGAATTCTTTGGCACTACCGGGTGGTGATACCCAAATGAGCGGTTCATAAATATTGGCTAAATAGGTCAACTCGGTTGAAAAACTGACACTCGGGTCCCAGGTGGTGGTGCTGTCGGTGCAGGCATACACCAGAAGATTTTTTGGCAATTTCGCTGCCTGCCCGGAAACAGCAAAAAGCGTTAACACAAGTGCCGCGATGGCCAAAATCGATAAAGTGTAGTTAAACTTGATTTTCATTACTTCCTCCTTTCTTTTGTAAGGCTTTTCGACATCTTTTGTAAATTGCAGTCAGTTGACAGGCTAGAGCGCGCCTGCCATTTTGAATCTGAATCAACCTCCCTTAAAATATTTGAAGTGGCTTCGGAACTCCTGGTGCCCTTAATCCGTTCAGCTAGCCGTCAATTTTTTTATGGAGTTTTACAGGGCCAAGGGATTTAAAAATTTCTCCCTTGGATATCTCATCTTCATATAGCGGAAACTTCCCTTTAAAATTTCCAAGTTCCTTCCAAACCTGGCACTGACCCATGGTTCCGTATTCGCGTACCCGCGAGACCAGGTCCAAATCGATGATCTCCGTCATGAACTGTTCCCCCGCCCCCGAATTCTGAAGAATTCTTCCTTCAGGGTCAACAAACACCGATCGGCCGATTCCTCCGGCACCGATGCCGTTTAGACTGAACCAGTAGACTTGATTGGCAATGGCATTTGCCTGGGCCATGATCCTTTCCTGGGTTCGGTCCGGTGAAATCGTAGCTGTCGGGCAAAAAACCGCTTCGGCACCCATCCAAGCCAGGGTCCGAGCCAGTTCAGGAAACCACTGATCATAGCAGATACAAAGCCCGAATCGACCTTTCCCCGGTATATCGAAAACACAAAAATCTTCCCCAGCATCACTATTCTCCAGGGGCCTCCAGGGAAAAATTTTGCGGTATTTGGCAACAATGCCGCCCTCCGGGGAAATCACAACCGACGTGTTGTAAATATTGTCGCCTTCTTTTTCGTAAAAGGAACCCGGTATAATCCACTTGTCTTCCTTTTGGGCCCACTGACTGAATCTGTCCAATACCGGATTGGGAATCGACATGGTCAAGCGCATGTCCATGCCGCTCAGACAGAGCTCGCTGAAGAAAATCACATCGACCCAGGGAAAAAGAATGGCGACGGCTTTTAATTTTTTAAACATTGCATTGGAATTGTCTTCTCCCCGTACAACGGTCATCTGTATGCCGGCTATCCCAAGATTTCTCGCCATATTTCCTCCATTTATACACAGCGTCACAATAAATTGTGTATTCTCCCTTTGGATCGTTGATTTTTAAACTGCCGCATAGTTTCAAACATGCAGAACGCTGTGTATGGTTGGGCAATGATATATCGTTCTGTATAACTACGAAATAGCAGCAAGGCCTTCCTCCATGATCGCAAACCCTTTTTCCAGCTGGTCATCGGTGATCACAAAGGGTGCAAGAACTCGGATAACGTTGCCATAGCTCCCGCAAGCCAAAATCACCAATCCATTTTCTATGCAAAAATTAACAAGCTGTTTGGCTTCATCAGCTGCGGGCGCGCGGTTGTCTCCCTTAACCAGTTCCAGACCCAGCATGGCGCCTAATCCCCTGATTTCGGCGATGATATCAAACTGCTTTTGCCACTTTTCAAATTTTGCCTTCAGTTTTTGGCCCAAGACCACCGCTTTTTCGAGCATATTTTCTTCCTCAAACACCTCCAAAACTGCCAACCCGGCGGCACAAGCCACTGGATTTCCGCCATAAGTTCCACCTAATCCCCAGGAGTGAACGGCGTCCATGATTTCCTGTTTACCGACAACCGCGGCCAAAGGCATGCCGGCTGCCAGGCTCTTAGCCACCGTAATCAAATCCGGTTCAACACCCCAGTGTTCAATCGCAAACATTTTGCCGGTACGCCCCATTCCGCTTTGAATTTCATCAGCCACGAACAAAATACCGTTGTCATGGCATATTTTTATTAACTCCTGGAAATATCCTGGTGGAGCCGTGATAAAACCGCCTTCTCCTTGCACAGGCTCGGCAACAACTGCCGCCACCGCTTCCGGATTGACATGCTTGATAAAAAAATCGCGGAGTGTCTCGGGTCCGGCGACATCACCAAACGGCATCCGGTAAACTTCCGGTGCAAACGGTCCGAAGCCGAATTTGTAAGGTTTTACTTTGCTGGTCATGGTCATGGTGAGCAAGGTTCGTCCATGATAGGCGTTTTCAAAAACGATAATCGCCGGTCGCTTGGTATAATACCGGGCAATTTTGACCGCATTTTCGACCGCCTCGGCCCCACAGTTTAAAAACACAGCCTTTTTGGGGGAATCCCCGGGGACGATCTGACACAGTTTCTCTGCCAGTTTCACGGCGGATTCATAAGGATTCACCATAAAGCAGGTATGCGTTAGTTTTTCGGCTTGATCTTTTAGGGCAGCCACCACTTTTGGGTGACAGTGACCGATATTCATCACGGCAATACCGCCGGCAAAATCAATATACTCCCTTCCCTCCACATCCCGCAGTATCGCGCCTCGAGCGGATTCAATGAATTTCGTTGTGGTGCTTCCAACACCATCGGAAATCGTTTTGGAACGTAGCTGACCAAGTTGTTCATTGGTTGCCTGAGTCATAAGCCCTCCTTTTTCTACAGGTTAAAAATTCGCAACGCTGTCATTTTCTAATAGTTAATAACACAATGCACGTCCCTCATAAAATCTGCTGCCTTAACTGCTTCTCCTTTTTCTATGAGCTCAATCATCACCAAATGCTCAGAATAGTTCATCTCTCGCATTTTCAAGCTCCAGTCTTTCTTACCGAATTCAAATAATCTCTGGCGAATAATATTAATTTGGTTTAAAAGCGGCGCATTGGAGGATAAATTGAGATAGGAGTTATGAAATTCGGTATTTAGATCCCAGTACCGGTTAAAGGTGGATTCAGAAATATTGGTCAGCATTTCTTGATTGATGACGGAAAGATGTTCGATTTCCGGCGGACCGATTTGCTTGAAAACCGAGAGCATAGCGCGTGAATCCAAAGCTCCCAGCATCTCATACAAATCCTCAATGTCCTGTTGGGAAAGCTCATTAATTCGGATACCGCGCTGGGGTAGAAAGGTGACAAAGCCCTCGGTTTGAAGTTGAAGAAGCGCGTCCCTCAGCGGTGTACGGCTGATACTTAATTTGATCATTATCTGATTCATGCTGACGAACATACCGGGTTTCAGGTTTTCGTCTTTGAGTTCATTGCGCAGGTATTCATATACTTGAGTTCGAAGCAGTTGATGTCCGAAAAAATTTGAAATGTTTGCAGTTGATGGTGTATCCATCTTAAATGAGTATGTGAGGGGGCATAATTGAGGTTAAAAAGAAAATTACAAAACAGATTGAACTGATATACTAGTATATTAATATATTTGTCAAGCTGAATTTTAAAGCCTTTTATGCCCCAAGATTTAAAAACCCCATATAGATTGAATGATTTTACTGGTGTCGCAAAAAGACCTCACTCCGGTGAAAATAGAAATCCAGAACACCTGTAATCATTTGAAAAGACTGGATTCTATCTTCCGAATTTTCAAGCT
Organism: Desulfobacterales bacterium; assembly: GCA_050121225.1. Taxonomy (GTDB): domain Bacteria; phylum Desulfobacterota; class Desulfobacteria; order Desulfobacterales; family JAFDCJ01; genus JAFDCJ01. The sequence continues at coordinate 1,556 of JASFJP010000344.1, read as the reverse complement.
TTTAGTGGATTTAAAATTAAAATGTAGATAAAAATAACAAAAAGGCTCTTACTGATGGATTTTACTTGACAAATTGATTCATTTTCCTCTAATTTCGCCTTTGCAGGAAAGGTAAATATCAGAATTTATCTATGGACCCATCATTACCCAAATGGACAAATTCGAAGGGCCGGAAAAGAAGCTTGAGATCATTCTTTCTGACCCCCAGACCGGACTACGCGATAATACGGACGGGCGCTGGGACCGCGTGGTGCGCGCAAGCGGTGCTGAGATATTAAAACACAAATATAGTGAAAATTTAAATAGTTACCTCCTTTCCGAATCCAGCCTCTTTGTCTCAGATGTCCATATCACGATGATCACCTGCGGTCGAACCACCCCGGTGAAAGCGTTTCCGGTTATTTTGCAATATATAGACACCGGCAATGTCGCTTATGTGATTTATAAACGTAAAAATCTTAACTTCCCTGATGAGCAGCCCACCGAATTTAGCGACGATTTAGTTCACCTGCTAAAATACTTTCCCGGCACCAGTATTCAGTTAGGTCCTGATACCCGCGATCACATCCATGTGTTCTGTTACGCAAAGCCAGAGGTGAGTTCACCACCGGATGCAACGTTGCAAGTCTTGATGCACGGCATCGATCCATCCGTGAGCAGAACGTTTTACATTGAAAACAACGACCTGGAGTCACAGAGGCGCGTTCTTTCCCGCTTAAAGAACCTCTATCCCGCTATGCACATCGACAATCACTTCTTTTATCCTCAAGGATATTCTTTAAACGGCATCTCTGATAAAAGCTATTTTACAATCCATGTAACGCCGCAGCCCGAAGCTTCCTATGCGAGCTTTGAATCCAATATTCTTGATGAAAAATCAGCTACGATCGTCGCTGAGGTAATTTCAATTTTCAATCCAAAACGTTATTCTCTTGTATGGACACCAAATGGCAAGGGTCATAATAGCCGCCTGACGCATGATGTTATGGCCATTGTTCAATCCGAATACCAGGCCATGGATCAGATAAGCCATGCGTTTAACCCATACTATACGACCATCTTCTCAAATTTCCTAAAACGACGTCACTGACAACACGACATCCGGATTCAGTCTTCGAATCCTTACACATGCACCCTAAACGTTTACTTTTGGTTTATTAACACGCAGTTCTATCTGCTAGAGACATTGAATCAGTGCGAAAATTCCCCCACGTGCTTCAGGGCCGACGGTGGCTTTTTCAATTTTGAGGATATCAGCACAAAGGACGCAAAAATTGCCGGATTCTGAGATCAACAAATTTAAATCCCTGTTTGAAGCGCAAATGGGTTCAAGAGAGTGTATGGACTTGTGGATTCATGAACGCCATCTGGATTCGGCTGAGCTAAGCTTTCGCGTCGAAGAAACCCTGTTTTCTGTAAAAAGCCCCTACCAGCAAATCGATGTCGTCAAAACCGCAAATCATGGCGTGGTGCTGATACACGACGGCATCGTCATGTTGACGGAACGAGATGAATTTACCTACCACGAAATGATTGCGCATGTGGCGTTATTTGTA
>JASFJP010000343.1:0-5512 GCA_050121225.1 Desulfobacterales bacterium | reverse complement strand
TTGACCGCTGGATTGCGGGAGAGATAGATGAAAAAGAATTTCAGGCGATATACTACGATAACTGGAATTTCCCCTGGCCGACCTACAGCATGATTTTTGATTATGCCAGAGACAACGGAGTCCCGATGATTGGACTCAATGTACCCCGGGAGATCACCCGCCAGGTCTCACGCGAGGGATTCAAATCGTTGACCGATGAGCAGAAAGGCAAGTTGTCCAATGTCTCCTGTCGGGTGGATGAAGAGTATATGAATTACATCAAAAAGGCGTTTGGCGGCCATGGCCACGGCAATCTTAACTTCACCTATTTTTGTGAAGCCCAGTTGGTGTGGGACAATGTAATGGCCGTCAATGCATTGGATTATCTTCAAAAGAACCCGGATGCGGTGGTGGTCATACTGGCCGGAACCGGACATGCCCGCAAGGGAGCCGTTCCCCGCCAAATCCGCAACCGATCAAAGGTCCCTTACGCAGTCATTTTACCGGAGGTAAAAGGCGGGATTGATCCTGATACTATTGACACAAAGGATGCGGATTATATAATGCTGGGATTGTAGTCAACTGCCAATCGAACCCAAATTTAGAAATGAAAATGAAGTTTTGCAGCAACTGTGGTCAAGCGGTGACCTACTCTACACCACCGGGTGATGATCGACCCAGGTACCTGTGTGAGTTTTGCGGAGCGATCCATTACCAAAACCCGGTTATGGTGGTGGGGTGCATTCCTGAAATGGACGGAAAACTCTTACTCTGTCGCCGTGCGATAGAACCATGTTCCGGCAAGTGGACGTTACCGGCGGGTTATCTCGAAAACGGCGAAACCATGTCAGAAGGTGCTGAACGCGAAGCCTTTGAAGAAGCCTACGCAAGGATCGAAATTTTGGCGCCCTATGCACTCTATAATATCTGCTACGTTAACCAGATCTACCTGATGTTCCGAGCCCGTCTGATAAACGACGATATTCGACCGGGCAGTGAAAGCACTGAGGTTAGGCTGTTTGCCGAAGATGAGATTCCCTGGGATGACATAGCATTTCGGGTAATTCAAGAGACGTTGAGGCAGTATTTTAATGACCGACCATCAGGTTCGTATCCTTTCTATGAGGGAGAAATCGTATCCCAGTAGGTTGATTTTAGCTTTTATTCTTATTTATAAATAGTTCCGTCGATTTACGTCAGAGGCGAGTGCTCACCAGTGACGACAAACAAACGACCATTTGAGGTTTTCATATGCGGGAGCAAATTAAATGGCAAACCAAGCGAGCAGCTGTTTATCACATCGCATCATTTATCCTATCCTGTGTAATCGTTTTCTCCTGCAGTGATCAGCAAGAAAAAGCGCCTCCACAAATAACGACCAGCTCCGATGAGAGCTTTACCTTCTTCGACATCGGCCGAACGACCACATTAACTAAATCTGTAAGAAAGAGTCTAAATACGAAACTCGGGCGTGATGCCATTGAGTATCGGAGCATTATTGACTTAAAAATCAACTATCCCGGCTTTCTGCAACAATATTTTCCGGAAATCCATGAGCTGAATCAGCAGTTGAATTATCCGCCGGGTGAACGAATCGAACACAATACCGTCAAACTCATGTACCGCTATGCCCAGAAGAAAAACATTCCCTTTGATTATGTCGAGCTGGTATTTTCGGATTATACCCAAAATCCAATTGTGTTTCGTATTCATTTTAAGGAGGACGACTCCAATATTATTGAAACCTTGAAATCTAAATACGGCGAACCGACATCCATAGACTGGAACCTAGAAAACGGTCAATCGATCTTTTGGGAAAAAAACCAGGATTACCTGATTGTATCCCTGGTTCCGGACCAATTTGGCCAACATGAGCATCAGGTGGTGATTTACTTTGCCGAAAACCTGAGAACACTCATTGACACTGAGAGAGCGGAAAAGCAAAAGAGGGAGGAGGAGAGAGCTAAATCAGGGGAAAAAGCCTTTTAACATGGTTAAAAAGACCTCATCCACCTGTGATACAGATAAAACCTTGGGTAGGTTGGGTTGAGGCCCGATCCAATATTGTTGGTTTTCGTACCTCTACCCAACCTACCCAAATTGCGGCTACTCAAAGACGACCAGCGTATGGCCGAAACCCAACATGAGTGATGCCTTTCTTTGGGTTATAAAACCGTATTTTAATGACTGAGCGTAGCGAAACTAAACTTTGAAATTCTGGGTCTTTAGATCACGTCTTTAGCGTGATTCACAATTCAATATTGACTCGGCCATCGGAGCGGCAGATTTTATCGAATCTGAGACATCAACTAGTGGAGTCTCATATGAGATGATTGGGAATAAAGTAGAGCGCGTCACAGATTTTCTAGGTTTGCAAAAAAGCACGATCGGCATGCTCTGTATGCTCATACTGGTCGGGATGGGAGAACGGCTGGCTGAGCGGTTTTTGCCTATTTATCTAATTGCACTTGGCGGCGGCCCCATCGTCATCGGGCTTCTAAACGGACTTGATAATTTGCTATCTGCGCTGTATGCCTTTCCCGGTGGGTACATTTCCGATCGTTTTGGATTTAAAACAGCGTTGCTGATTTTCAACCTGTTTGCCATGTTCGGTTTTTTGCTGGTTATTCTCATCCCGGCATGGCCGGCTGTTTTGATTGGAGCTCTTTTCTTCCTATCCTGGTCTGCAATCTCGCTGCCGGCTACCATGAGTCTGGTTGCCAAAGTTCTTCCGACGAATAAACGCACCATGGGTGTATCTATGCATTCTCTGGTGCGACGGATTCCCATGGCATTGGGACCGGTAATCGGAGGACTGTTTATTGGGTTGTGGGGAGAAGAAAGCGGGGTGCGTTTGGCATTTGTGGTCGCCCTCTTGATGGCTGTTGTGGCAGCCGTTATGCAGCAGTTATTGATAACGGAGGACAGCTCTGAAGACTCCGGCATCCAAGCGTCTGTCAGCCCCGAGAAAAATCCTGCCCGACTTTATCGTGAAATGCCTTCCTCACTAAGGAGACTCCTGGTTTCCGACATTCTGGTGCGATTTTGTGAGCAAATTCCCTATGCCTTTGTCGTCGTCTGGTGTATGAAAATCATCCATTCACCGGTGAGTGCATTTCAGTTCGGTATACTAACCAGTATCGAAATGGTAACGGCCATGCTGATCTATATTCCGGTGGCGTATTTCGCAGATCGAAGCGCTAAAAAGCCCTACGTGGTCATCACCTTTGCATTCTTTACGATGTTTCCGCTGGTATTGCTCATCTCACAATCATTTGCTCTGCTGGTACTCGCTTTTATCATACGAGGACTCAAAGAGTTTGGAGAGCCCACACGCAAAGCACTGATCATGGACCTGGCACCGGAAAATCGAAAAGCGGCGATGTTCGGTCTCTATTATTTGATGCGGGATGTAATCGTATCCTTAGCGGCATTTGGCGGCGCTTTCTTGTGGCAAATCGAACCACAGGTAAACTTTTTGGTGGCCTTTGCATGCGGCGTCCTGGGCACAGTTCTTTTTGCAATCAGAAGAAACGAAATTATTTGGGACACGCCCCCATAAATTGTGCTTGCAGTGGATTTTCCGGAGCGCAAATCCTCAAGGGATACCTGACGCGATTTGAAATCACGGAGAAATATAAAATGACACCGAGAAAGATGATCGATGGTTAGTATTTCACAATCAGCCCTATACCGCTCGTTCGGCTCTGGCTTTGCCGATTATCAGTGGTGAAATGCAGCTCGGAATCCTGATCCTCATGTACTCCAAGCCCGATCATTTCACACAGGATATTGTCGAGCTAAGGCCGCTATTTCACGGTTTGTTGGTCTGGGTGGTGCCGACAGTGTCATCGATCCAGCAGAAATTCTTGTCGGTGGTGTAACTCTAAGTACCATGGCCACCGTCAGCAAGGGGATGCTGGACAAATCTTCCTTGTCCAGAAAGTCGGGGGTTATGATTCAATTCATGGCCGAAAAAGTCACCTCAACCCGGAATTCTAATCTTTGTACGGTGAGTATTCATATTACGCACTGAAAGCAGCTCTATATATCTATCATTCAATGTTCAGGTTTATCTGACGGGTACGTCGGCGGCGCTTTAGTTTGATGGTGATTTCGCCACCCTCGGAAATTTTTCCGAAAAATTCGGCAGCCTGCTCCGGGCCCTTAATGTCCTCACCGTTGATCCCTACAATCACGTCCCTGCTGCGCAGCCCCATCTTCCTTAAAGCACTTTTGGCCGGTATGTTGCTGATCCTGAATCCGGAAGATTGATCACCTTTCCTGTATGGGGATATACGTACTTGCTGCATCAGCGTGTCAATATCCGCAAGGGAGGCCTCGACCTCATCGCGCTCGAGACGAATGGAACTGGCTCTAACACGTGGTACCGTGCTACCGGTAGTCGATGATGAAGAATCGCCACTGCCTAACGTCTGTCGTTGATATTTGAAGCTTCTGGAAGCCTGTTGCTGTGAAGGCACGGAGGACTGGGGTTTTCCGAAGTCCTCAGGCGAAACGATAAGCAGTTGGTCACCCTCAGCGGTGGTGATGACCACCTTGTTGCGCAGGATTTTCTTAACCGTAACCTCGCCGGCTTCGTCTCCCTCGCTATAGGAGTCTTGCTCGCGTGTCTTTTGATTATGAACGATGGCACGACTCAAGGTTTTATCATTGGCCACCACCGTGCCCACCAGCTTAAGGCCAAGTTCCTTCTTGGCTAAAACGATTTCATCAAGCGAGATCTTTTTTTGTGGAACCGGAGGTTTTTCGTTTGAAATGTTAAACAAATTGCGGTCCCAGATTGTCCGGTAACTGTCCAGCGGTTTGGAAGCGGTTTCCGGTTCCTCGGTTGCAATCAAAGGCGCGGGCTTGACTATTACAACGGCTTCCGGTTCCACCCCGGGAGTGCGGACATTTTGTACTGTATAGAATGCCAAAAACGCCAAAAGAACAAACAAGAAAACATTGAGAAGTGTTAGAATCCACGGGCTTCGAACTTTGGTTATTTGAAGTTTTCTTGAAACAGTCGTAACCGGCGGTACGGGTGCCCTTTCAATAACATCTCTCGGAACCAGTTTCAGTTCCCTCACCGGCGTGGGTATCGGGACAGTATGCGGAGGTTGGGGTTCGACAACCTGTGGAAGAGTTTCGGCTAAGTGTTGTGCTTCGATTTTCGTCAGCCGCAGTGAGCGGGTCTGCAGACCGTGATGCTTCAACACCGTGTAAACGGCTGATGAGGTAAGGGATATCCCTTCCTCTGCCAACAACGCCGCCAGAAGGCGGGTGCCGTAGTCGGGATGCTGCAACGAAACCTTTACAATCCGTTCCTCCACTGAGCCGGTGATCGGAGTGTCATCTTTCGTGGGGGCAAGCACAGGTTCTTTAACGGGCTGTTCGTCAAGTCTAGCCAGTCGCAATTCTAACGTGTTGAGACTGTTACGCTTCAGGGTGTTGTAAACCGTTGATGCAGCGACGTCGATGCCTTCCTTTTTTAAAAAAGAGCTGATTCGTCGGGCTCCAAAGTCAGGAT
>JASFJP010000342.1:0-5534 GCA_050121225.1 Desulfobacterales bacterium | reverse complement strand
CTTCCGCAAACGCCATATTATGAACATCGTTTTCATCGAAGCCGCAATTGTTTCAGGGTTGGCCGGCATTATCGGGTATTTTCTGGGAGTCGGGGGAACCGTCGCTGCCTTAAAAATTTTCAGCGAAAGTCATTCTGGATACGTTCCCTTTAGCCTGGAATTGGCGGTCGGTGCCGTGTTGACTGCTTTAACCATCGGTTTAATTTCAAGTGCCTATCCGGCCTTTACGGCGGCCCGGCTTGATCCGAATCAAGCCCTGAGGGCGTTATAAATGCAAATCTGAAATAACATCATCAGACGTTATATCTCACATTCAACGTCAATGAATCTACATGAGGTGATTAATGAACTACATTGTAGCAGAAAATCTTGTCAAAAAATATGGTAATGGCGAAACGGCTGTATCGGCTGTTGATGATATCAATTTTCAAATCCAAGAAGGAGAATTTGTCGGAATCATGGGTGAATCCGGGGCCGGCAAATCAACGTTGCTGGGTATGATGGGAGCGATGAATGCCCCCACCTCCGGCCGATTGATTGTCGATGATCTTGATGTATATGGCTTAAACCAGGAGAAACGTGCCGATTTTCGCCGCGAGTTTTTGGGCTTTGTTTTCCAGAGCTTTCATCTGGTGCCCTATCTGACGGTAATTGAAAATGTTATGTTACCATTAACTGTTGTGAAAACAAAAAAAAAGAAGAAGCGGTCTATGGCTGAAGACTCGTTAACTCAGGTGGGGCTGTTGGGAAAAGCGCATCGACTGCCGAGTCAAATATCCGGTGGAGAAAAAGAACGCGTCGCTATTGCTCGGGCGATTGTGAACGAACCACCGGTCCTGTTGGCGGATGAGCCAACCGGAAATCTCGATACCAAAACCTCTCAGGAAATAATGCAATTGCGTCGCCACCTCAATGCTGAAGGCATGACCATTATTATGGTGACGCACAGTCCGGAATGTGCCGGCTATGCCCAGCGGATTATGCAGGTAACCGACGGCAAATTAGTGGAGGACAGCTCTAAAATAAGGAAAATAGAAAAATGGCCAAAAAGAGAAATAGAAAACGAAACGTTACGAAATCAGAAACGGATGCAGGTGGCTGGCAGCCTTCATACTGGATGATTGTTTATGATTCCGATATTTCTTTGGGCAAGTATCAACAGATTAACCAGATCCGCTTCCTTTACCTCCTTGACACGCCATCCTCAATTTTCTATACTTCCTTTTCTTGAGGCAGCAATTTAAATTTTCTAAGCTATTTCAGGTTGTTACGAATGAGCAGGACTGATCATGTCAAGAGTTCTCCTTTACTTTTGCTGGTTGCCGGGGCGAAAGGTGCTGTCGGCTCCACGCTGGCCATTGCTTTGGCCGTTATGCAAAAAAGTCCCGAATCGGTTTTGCCGTGTTTAACTACCGGCAAACGCTTTGCCTATCTCGGATCGCTTCAGGACATTTATATGGCCGGCTGGGATACCAGCGATAGTACACTTCTCGAATCCATTGCATCACACCGTGTCGTTCCGGAAAAAGTCTATCGATCTCGTATTTCCGAGTTTGAGCGTATTTCAGCGGTTAAGGCACCACCCTCGAATATCGACATCAGAACAATGGTTGAAAAGCTTGGAGACGATATCAGGGTGTTTCTCGATCAGCATCAGGGTGCGCGTCCTGTGTTCATTAATCTGTTGCCGGCATGTGAATCTGTCGATTTCAGCGCTTGCCGGGATCTCGCCGCGCTCTATAAAATGGCCGATGCTGCAAGGATTCCCGATCTGGCCTACACTCTGGCTGCCATCCATAACGGAGTGCCGGTGGTAAATTTCACCCCGAATGCAGTTGAAATACCCACGGTAATTGATGAAGCCGTCAAGCACGGCGTTCCCATCGCCGGCCGCGACGGTAAAACTGGTCAGACCTATTTGAAAGTGGTTTTGGCATCGGCGCTTAAGGCCAGAAATTTGTTGGTGGATGGCTGGTACAGTTTAAACATTCTGGGCAACGACGACGGAGCCAATCTCATGAATCCTCACAGAGCTGCGAGCAAACTCCGCAACAAAACCGATATCCTGGATGAAATTTTGGGATATTCGGTGGGTGAAAAATACAGCAGCCCGTCACATAAGGTTCATATTGACTTTTATCCGCCTCGCGGAGATGCCAAAGAAGCCTGGGATGCCATTGATATTAAAGGATTATTTGGATTACCCATGAGTATCCGCTTAAATCTTCAAGGTCGAGATTCCATTCTGGCGGCTCCGATCGTTTTGGACCTGGCTCGTTGGGCAACCGTCCTACAGGCAGCAGGCCGTGTCGGACCTGTCCCCGAACTGGCGTTTTATTTTAAAAAAGCTGTGGGAGAGGCACCGCCGTTAACATTTGAGGATCAGCTCACGAGTTTGAACCGGCTGGAAAGAGAGTGTGACGCAAACGTTAACTCACAAAAACCAAAAGCCTGATGCAAGGTATACGATCTTGCGCTGCCTCGCCATAAACGTAAAGACCAGCGATAAAGGAGCCAAGCATGATTTTTGGGTACAGTACAAATGCCTTTAAGAAGTTTACCCTGGTTGACGCCCTAGAAAAAATCTCCCATTTGGGATTTAAAGGGGTGGAGATTATGGGCGATCGACCGCATCTATACCCGCCGGATTACGGCGAAAGTGAAATAAAGCGCCTTAACGAGAGCATCCGCAAAACCGATCTTAAGGTGACCAACCTCAACAGCTTTACACTTTTCGCGGTAGGCGACACCTATCTGCCCTCCTGGATTGAACCTGAGAAAGAAAGAAGAGAAATCCGTATTCGACATACGCTTGACTCCTTGAAAGTTGCAAAACAACTTGGATGCGCCAACATATCGATCCCCCCGGGTGGACCGTTGGACGGTATTTCCCGGGCACAGGCCATGCGGCTGTTTCACCGGGGCTTGGAGAAGGTAACGCCCCTGGCTGAGGAGTTGGATATGAAATTATTGGTAGAGCCTGAACCCGATCTGATGATCGAAACCACAGCGCAATTTAAAGATTTTATAGCGGATGTAGAATCAACATCGATCGGAATAAATTTTGATATTGGGCATTTTTTTTGTGCAGGGGAAGATCCTCAAGCAGCGTTTGAGGAGCTATATCAATGGGTGGGTCATGTGCACATAGAGGACATCGCCTCAAGCAGAGAGCACAATCACTTGATTGCCGGACGTGGCGCTATTCAATTTAAGTCGGTATTCGAAAGCATGGTGCGATTGGGCTATAGGGGCGATATCAGCCTAGAACTCTACCCCTACGTCAACACTCCCGAAGAGGCAGGTCTAGAAAGCCTGGATTATTTACGTCCTATTTTTGAAGAAACTGGTCTCAGGATTGAATGACAATCTCCATTTTACCCAAGAGATTTTGGGGTCGATTTCGCTTTTTTTTACTCAAGATTCAGGTACTAAGCATTCTGTGCTTTAGCACTCACCGAAAGAACAGGGCATGGTGAATTGCGTGCTACTCGATCGGTGGTGGATCCCAAAAACAGTGTCCTTACCAATCCGTGTCCTCGCACTCCCAGCACAACCATATCCATATCGTTTGATTCTGCATATTTAACCAATTCAATATAGGCTTGCCCTTCCAGAAGACGGGTTTGCGGTACACACCAATTCCCAGCTTCTTCCGGTACCATATCCTTGAGTTTTTGCGTGAGAAGGCCGCGATAATCTTCCTGGATTTCTTCCGATAGGGGTTTCTCTCCCTTGAATAAATCCGGTTGAGCTGGCGGTTCAATCACATGCGCCAAATGTAATTCGGATTGAAACTCTTGCGCAAGACTTAAGCCGTGCTCAAAAGCAAGACTGGAATCCGGTGAAAAATCGCATCCTATCAGTATCCGCCTCAATTTAATTTGCTGTTCAGCACCGCTTACGAATTCGTGTTCCGGACTGCGCACAACGAGCAACGGACACCTAAGAGTCCGCATTAAACGCTCGGTAACAGATCCAAGGATCAGGCGTTTGAGACCGGCACGCCCCCGGGTTGCCGCAATCACCAAATCGATGTCCTTTTCTTCAACTGCACGGGATATTTCATCAGCCGGCTTGCCGACATGTATCATCGGTTCCCATTCAATCGGCTGATTCCCGATTAGACCCTGAATTTGGGAATCGGCATCCTCCATAATGCGGTTTTGTTGGCCCACGGGATCCAGTTGGAACTCCCCGTATATGGCGACCGAAGACAGGTCGATAACGTGGCATACAAAGAGTTTGGCTTCGAACTCTCTTGTCAGAGCAACACCATATCGAATCGTGTGGTTTGAGAAATCGGAAAAATCAGTCGCACATAGGATATTTCTAAAATTTACCCTCATAATTATTTTTTCCTTTCCCGGTGATTCATTACCTTCCAAAACCTATTGCTTGCCTTCAGGCTTATTTCCCCACGTCTACCCCTTTATGACGGCTATAGGGGTCAATCTCGCGACCATCTTGGCGATACCAGCTCTGTGAACGACGTCAACAACCCGATTCACATCCTTATACGCATCGGGCGCCTCTTCAGCCAAACCGGACATACTACCGGCACGCACACGTATCCCTCGGGATTCCAGTTGGTTGCGCAAATTCGCACCCTGAATCGATTTTTTCGCTTTTTTGCGGCTCATCCTTCGTCCGGCACCATGACAGGTCGAGCCAAACGTCTGAGCCATAGAAGTTTCCGTTCCCAACAGAACCCAGCTGGCCGTGCCCATGGAGCCCGGGACAAGAACCGGTTGGCCGATATCCCGATATGCTGAAGGCAATTCCGGTGAACCGGGTCCGAAGGCCCGAGTGGCTCCTTTACGATGAACGCAAATAGACGTCTGTTTCCCATCGACAACATGGTCTTCAATCTTTGCCATGTTGTGAGCAATGTCATAGATCTGGAATAGGTGATGATTATCTACTTTCCCGGCCAGGGTTTGCTCGAAACTACGACGGATATGATAGGCCAGCACCTGGCGGTTAGCAAACGCATAATTGGCAGCAGCCCTCATTGCCGCCAAATAATCTCTTCCTTCCGGACTGCTGAGGGGTGCGCACACAAGTTCTCTGTCCGGCAAATTAAATCCGTATTGATGAATTGTTTTCTGGAAACGTTTTACATAGTCACTACATATCTGATGACCAAAGCCGCGAGAGCCGCAGTGAATCTGAACGGCGATTTGACCCTGATGCAGTCCGATTCGCCGTGCGGAGGGAACATCTACGACCTTATCAACCACATCGAGTTCGATAAAGTGATTGCCGGCACCTAATGTTCCGACCTGCCCTTGGCCTCGATCTTTGGCCCGCTGGCTGACCGTATCAGGATCGACTCCCTGCAAACAGCCATTTTCTTCAGTTCGTTCTAAGTCTGTGTTACCGGCAAATCCTCGTTTTAAGGCCCATTTCGAACCCGATCTCATTAACTGATCCAGCTCCCTGCGATCGATTTTGATGTTACCACCTTTTCCAACGCCGCTGGGACAGTTTGCATAAATGGCTGTGGCCAAATCATCCAGATGTGGCAATAT
>JASFJP010000341.1:0-5536 GCA_050121225.1 Desulfobacterales bacterium | reverse complement strand
CACCTCTTTTCCCGTAGAATACACCAGTGTCCCGATCCGCAAGAATGATTCCATCGCAGGTACGGTGGTCGTTTTTCGCGACATTAGCGAACGCAAAGAGGCCGAGGAAGCTTTGAGGGAAAGCAGAGCGACTGCCCGAGGACTGCTGGATGCTACCCAGGAATCCCTTCTCCTCCTGGATAAAGAGGGCATCATTATCGCGGTAAACCAGACCGCCGCACGCAGACATCAGCGGACAGCGGAAGAACTCATCGGAGTCAACTGGTTTGATATCTTATCTCAAAATCTGTGTGAATCCAGAAAAGCCCATTTTAAAAACGTCCTGCAAAGCGGCAATCCGGCGGATTTTGAAGATGTTCGGGACGGAATGGTTTTTCACAATATTTATTATCCGGTTCAGGATAAAACCGGCGCTATCATTGGAGTGGCCATCTTTGCCCAGGATATCACCGAACGCAAGCACATGGAAGAAAATCTGAAGCGGAATGTGGAAGAACTTGAGCAGTTCAGTAAACTGGCGATCGGACGAGAAATAAAGATGATCCAGCTCAAGGAAGAAATAAATGAATTACGGGGCCAATTGGACCAAGGTGAAAAGTACAAGATTGTCAAATAATAGGTAGGAGGTGAAAAGATGTTCAAGGAAGAAAGAGAAGAGTTAAAATTTGACTGGAGTATGATTGGAAATATCGGTGAGGGCCGTCCTAATTTAGGGCCGACCATGGATGTGAGCGTTTACCGGCTGATGCAGTTCACCCTCAGAGACGTACTTATAAAGGAGTACGATACAGAAACCTCAGATAAAATATTTTACGAGGCCGGTAAGCATGCCGGCAGGGAGTTTTGCAAAGAACTGATAACCCAAAAAGATGATTTTAATGAATTTGTCGTCGAACTCCAGGAATTGCTTAAAAAACTCAAGATAGGCATTTTAAGAATAGAAAAAGCTGACCTTGAAAAACTGACCTTCTCGCTGACTGTCGCCGAAGACCTGGATTGCTCCGGGTTACCGGCCTCTGATGAAACCATCTGCACCTACGATGAAGGATTTATCAGCGGGTTGCTTTCTGAATATACCGGGAAAAGTTTTACTGCACAGGAAGTCGATTGCTGGTGCTCCGGCGATAGAGTTTGTCGGTTTGAAGCTAAGTCAGTCGCTTAGAGCGTTTGTCATACCGTAACGATACAGGCAGTTTTTTGAATCTTTTTGGATTTTTAATAACGTCCAAGATAGCTTTAAACAATCACTCTAATAATTTTAAATCGATACACAGAAACATCTTCATTTGGTAGTAACTCGGTCCAAACGGAACATATTTATGACAACCGGTATAAGGGAGTTAGGAATGCTCACTGTTAAAGAAGAAGATATCGACAAGATATCGGAAGCATTTTATCTGATTCTGAAAGGCAAAAAGCCGCCGCCGATTGAGCTGCCCGAAGACTATCCGGATAATGAAATCAAGCAGGCAGTGAACTACATCAACAAATTCATAAACGGATACAATAGCGCTACGGACTCAATCTACACCTTATCCAGAGGCGAGTTGAATTTTGAAGCACCGAAGGACAAACTGTTAATTCTGCAGTCGCTTAAGAATTTGCAGGCAAGTTTAAGGCATTTGACCTGGACAACACAGCAGATCGCCAAAGGTGATTTTAACCATGAAGTGAGTTTTATGGGGGATTTTTCAGTTGCTTACAATAGCATGACCCAGCAGTTGAAAGATTCCTTCGAGGCTATCAAAAAAAGCAGATCAGCGGCGCGGGGATTACTCGACGCCACTCAAGAAACCCTATTTTTGCTGGGCAATGACGCAACCGTCCTTGCGGCCAACAAGACCAGCGCCCAAAGACTCCGGATGACACCCAAAGAAATGGTCGGCAAAAACATTTTTAGCATATTGCCGGCCGAGATGCGTAAAGTAATGCAAACTCATTTTGACCACGCCATGGAAAAAGCTTCCCAGGTCGCGGTGGAGGAAGTGCATGGGGGCTTATATTTTGAGACTCTTTATTATCCGGTTTTGGACGAAACCGAGGGGGTTATTGGAGTGGCGGTATTCGCTCAAGACATAACCGAGCGCAAGAAGATGGAGGAAGAAGCCAACCGTCTGCTGGCGCAAACACAACAACGCAACACTGAACTGACGATTATCAATCGCGTGGGGCAGGAACTGAGCGGGGAACTGGATTTACAAAAAATGATTGATCTTGCAGGCGAGATACTTAGCGAATCGCTCAATGCTCACATGCTTTACATTGCACTGTATGACAAGCAGACCCAAAAGATTCATTTTCCCTATTACGAGGCCGGCAAGCGCCAAAGACAGCAGCCATCGATGGGTTTGGGTCCCGGATTGACCTCGATGATTCTCCAATCGACACAACCCCTGTTGTGTGGGACTTTACAGCAGCAAATCGACCTGGGCGCGGTCATTACTACCGGCGACTGTGAGACGTATCTGGGCGTGCCGATTATGGCCGGGAAAAAAGCGATCGGCGTACTCAGTGTGCAACATACCCAACCTAATCGGTACACCCAGGACGATGTGCGCCTGGTGAGCACCATTGCCGCCAATTTGGGGATGGCGCTTGAGAATGCCCGGCTATATACAGAAACGCAAGCCTCAAAAGAAGCTCTTGAGATACGTGTCAAGGAACTGGATGATGCCCGGCGGGCCATGCTGAACATGATGGAAGATCTTGATGAGGCCAGAAATGAAGCCGAAGATGCCACGCGGGCCAAAAGCGAATTTTTAGCGAACATGAGCCATGAAATCCGGACGCCGATGAATGCCATTATGGGCATGGCGCATTTGGCCTTGAAAACCGACCTTACACCCAAGCAATACGACTATCTGAAAAAGGTGGATATCTCCGCCAAGTCCCTTTTGGGGATCATCAACGACATTTTGGATTTTTCTAAGATCGAGGCCGGCAAAATGGACATGGAGTCCGTGGACTTTCAACTGGAGGATACGCTGGATAACATTTCGACGCTGGTGGGCATCAAGACCCAGGAAAAGGGGCTGGAACTGCTTTTTAAGACCGATCCAGCAGTTCCGAGGGCACTGATCGGCGATCCCCTTCGCCTTGGACAGGTTCTGATCAATTTATCAAACAATGCCGTCAAATTTACAGATTCGGGAGAGATTGTGATCTCCACCGAATTGGTCAACAAAAAAAATTCGCAGGTCACCTTAAAATTTTCGGTTCGCGACACCGGCATCGGTATGACTGCGGAACAAGCTGGCAAGCTTTTTCAACCGTTTATGCAGGCCGATTCCTCAACGACCCGTAAATATGGCGGCACCGGGCTGGGACTGACGATCAGCAAACGGCTGGCAGAGATGATGAACGGGGAAATCTGGGTGGAAAGCGAGCCGGGCCGGGGCAGTACTTTCAGTTTTACCGCCAACTTTGGTCTGGGAAAAGAGAAAGCCAAAAAACGCTTCAAGCCTGCATCCGACCTGCGGGGCATGAAAGTTTTGGTGGTGGATGACAACTCAACATCAAGGGGCATATTGCAGGAAATGCTGGAATCTTTTTCATTTGAGGTCTCATTGGCGGTATCCGGGGAGGAGGGAATCACAGAACTTGAAGCCGCCAGTAAAGATAAACCATTTGAGCTGGTGATCATGGATTGGAAGATGCCGGGAATGGACGGAATTGAGGCATCCAAGCGCATTAAAGATCATAAAGATTTGAACAAAATTCCACCGATTATATTAGTGACTGCTTACGGCCGGGAGGAGGTCATGCAGCAGGCAGAAGAAGTGGGACTTGAGGGCTTTTTGATTAAACCGATCAACCCTTCGATGCTTTTTGACTCGATTATGCAGGCCTTTGGCGAAGCGTTGCCTGAAACCACAAGGGTTGCGCAGAGACATGAAGAGGAAGCCGAGGCTTTGAAGCATATTCAGGGTGCTCTCGTGTTGTTGGTCGAAGACAATGAGATCAACCAGCAGGTGGCCAAGGAAATTCTTGAGGGTGCCGGTTTGAATGTTGACCTGGCCACCAATGGTCAGGAAGCAGTCAACGCCGTAAAGGAATCGAATTATGACGCGGTGCTCATGGATGTACAGATGCCGGTGATGGATGGATATACCGCCACCGGTGAAATACGTAAAGATGAACGTTTCAAAGAATTGCCGATCATCGCCATGACCGCCCATGCCATGGCCGGTGATGAGGATAAAAGTTTGCAAGCCGGCATGAACAGTCATGTTGCCAAACCCATTGATCCAGACCAGCTGTTTGCTACTTTACAGAAATGGATCCAGCCAAGTGAGAAACGAGCCCAACTCAAACAACCGGAAGTTTCTCTCGAGGGTCTTGAATCAGATCAGGCGGAGCCGGATGAAGAGCAGCTTCCGCAATTCCTACCAGGATTTGATCTTTCAGCAGGTTTAAAGCGTTTAGGCGGCAACAAACGGCTATACAAAAAGCTACTGCTTGATTTTGGTACCAAATACACCCGGGTAGCCAGTACAATCCGTGAAGCTCTGGATGTCAAAGATCTAAAGCAAGCCCACAGTCTGATACATAACCTTAAGGGATTGGCCGGCAATCTTTCCGCCACGGACCTTCAAGCAGCAACAGTGGAAATGGAAAAGCTGGTTAAAGGAGAACAAAAGGAGACTCCGTCTGCAAAGCAATTGAATCAAAAATTCACGCAGTTGGAAAATGCCATCAATCAGGCGTTGGAATCAGTTCTAACCCTTGGCGTATCAATTGAAGAAAATATCTGTAAACTATCTGACGAGGAGATTTCCGATATTCCAGCTGAATTAGCCCGGGATATAGCAAAACGCATCCGCGATGCAGCTGAAATGGGAGATGTTATCACATTGAATGCCATCGCAGAGGAAATTAAGGATCAATCAGATTCCTGTAAGATGCTCAGCAAGCAGATGATTCAGATGGCTGAGGAATTTGACCTGGATGGCATACAAACATTGGTCAATGGCTTAGATAAATGCTAAATGTTCTGATTGGATTGCGCAACCCATTTCATAATTTTAGAGTGCCCTGGTTGGTAAAGTCGGCAGTGTGTTTACCAGCAGTGCAACCCGACATGGGGGACAGCAATCGACCCTAAAGAAAAACAAAATTGCGTAAAAAGGAAAAGATAAAACGATATATCGAAGATGGAGAAACAATCGTCGCAAATCCGCATAAACTGACAGCGAGATTCGTAGATTGTGAATTATATGCAAACAACACAAAAAACAGGAGGGTATCATGAAAAAAAGTCAAATTATTTTTAGCCAATACAGTCCGCTTATGGCGGTCGATACGGAGCTTGTCGGAAGTGACGGAAAAACGATTACCACCCCGAGGGTATGCTCATTGTGCCGATGTGGAGAATCGGACATGAAACCGCTTTGCGACGGGACGCACGCACAGGTCAATTTTGTCGGAGAACGCGAAGATTCGAACAAACCAGAGCTGGAATATTATCGGGGAAAGGACATCACCATCGTATTCGATCGCTACCTTTGCATGGGAGCGGGTTACTGTGGCGAACTCG
>JASFJP010000340.1:0-5591 GCA_050121225.1 Desulfobacterales bacterium | reverse complement strand
CCAAAATTGTTTTTGTACAGGTTAAATCCACGCTCGATCCAATCTCCGAATTTTACCTGAACTTTTTGCATGTTTATCTCCCCCTTTTTGTAATATGGTTCACTGCGGAAAACGGATGATTTTTTTATTGAATTTTTATGCTACCCCTTTCGGAACCGGATGTTTCCTGCGCTTTAGGGTATCTAACCACTGAGCAGCACCAACGAGAGTTATCAAGGCATCGTCAATGGCACCGATCACCGGGATGCTGTCCGGAAATAAATCAATTGGCGAAATCAGCCATATAACTGCGATACCGGTAATGATGATTTTGCGAATCCACACAGCGATTTCATCAAAAAGCGATTCTATTTTAAGGATTCCCGGGTAGGGGACTAGAAAAAATCCTCTTTCGTCGCCGTAAAGCTCCAAAACTCGATGCTCCCGCACCAGCCGGTGAGAGATCGCCTGGGCAATACCGCGGATCGATATGAAATCCTGATCGAATTGTTTGGCATATTCTCTCTGTACAACAGCAAGAACACCGTCTTCGGTGATAAATCCGTCCTCAACCGTGCGTTTGGCGATTCGCAGACTGCATTTGAGTTCCAGGCGGTCATCTACGAGGCGCAGCCGGTTAAGCACGTTCTTTTGACTGACAATATCCCCATATTTGCTGATTTGCAAAACAATACCCGCAATCATAGCGATAAAGCCCAGACCAAAAGAGAGAGACGGTCTTGGATCGTGCGAAAGAGTTGTCATGGTGGGAATGAGAAAGGCAACCACCACCAGGGCGAAGCGTCGGCTGGGCTTTTGTTGGATGAACGCGATCGATGTGAAAAATATCAGAATTAAGATTCCGGGATTGCGGAAGATATCTTGAATCCATATCGGTACGATTTCTCCGAAACCGACCTCATCCGTCAAACTAAAGATATAGTCTTTGAACTTTCCCAAAAAACCGTAGGATGACTCCGGTGACGGAGGTAGACCGGCGATTCTGCCGATAAGCAGGGCCAATGGAATAATGAGAAGACAATGCAGCAAGAGATTTATACCGCTGGGCCGACCCAGAAGATAACTCTCCCAGCAAAAACCGGCCACAATCAAAATCGCTAAAATTCCAACAAAAATCCCCTGGTTGTAGGTAAAATATTTGTCTCCATACCATGGATCCTGTCCCATGAGCGCAATTGCGGCGATATAGCACAACGCAACAATAATCCACTTCGGATCACCTATTCCGATCACACCGGAGATCCGTCTGCGACCGGACCGGGAGTCTCGTGTTTCATCGGACGCGTGTTTAACAGGTAAACTCATGGCGTATCCGTGCCTTTGAGTTCTTTCTCAAGTTTATTGAGTTGCTGTTGTATATATTTGCGCCTGTATTTGCTACCCTGAATAAGTTGCGGCCCTTCAAACCAATGCCATCGGTCAATAATATGGGTATAGATGCTCGCTTTAAGCGCTTTTGCTTCTTTCATATCGCTCAGTTCCTCGCTGTCACAAATATTGAGGGCATTGTCCCTGAAGATGACATCCGCATGGTCGTCTTCTTTATAACCGCCCAATTTCCACATAAAGACATACAATTTAGCCTGTTTTAATCGCAAATTGCGATAAAGATCCGTTAAAAGGGCTGCCTCATCTTTGGCCTCCGGATGCTTTCGCTGAGCATTTAGGCTGCTGCATGTGCGCTCGATTTGCTGAGCGATGGCGTCTGCTTCATGTCGATAAGCCTCTTTGGTTTCCGGATCCATGGAGCGCAGACGGTCGGCAGCCGCGAGAAACGCCTGGACATAGTAAAAATTGGCATACGGATCCTCCGGATATTTTGCCAGATAGGCGCGCGTGGATGTCTTTAAAGCATGCACGCGCACGGCATCGGACAGTAATTCCCAATAACGATAATACACCTTTTGCCATGTTTCCCATTCCTTTTCCGGCACTTTCTCCAGCTCGGTTTCCGCCTTTCGAATTGCCTCCGTCAGCTTACCGTCCTGATAGTAAAGCTGATCAATTTCAACTAACGCTTTCAACCAGGGTTGGTTATTCATGGTTGAAGGCGAAAGGGATTCTTCGAGAAAGGGTCCGCCGATACTCATGGGGCCGAGGTTTTTGGGCGTCGGTTTAAAAAACCGATTCAGCGGGAAAAAGAAAATGACCAGCGCTGCAGCTACAATGACGAACCCAAGCAGCAAAAGTTTCTCCGCTGCGTTGGCGGCAGGGGATTTCAACGCCAGGTCAATAGCTAAAGAATCATAATCTTCTTCCCTGGCCAGGATTATTCTTTCTGCTTCGCCAATGGTCTCCGACGGGGGCAAATAGCCCGTGATCCCTTGAACATCCGTTGATGGTTGTATTTGAACATCCGTAGGTTCACGCCTAGCCGGCACCTGGGGTTTTTCACGGTCTGAATTCATTTCAAAATTTAATTGGTTTGGTGAGTTTTCAGGATTCGGTGACTGGCTGCACTGACCAAGCTATAGGCAGCTGAGGGCTAAAATAGGAGATATCGTCAGAATAGTCAATATTGTTCGGGATTAAACGGTCCGTTGCTGCCATCCGGAAGGATCGTATTTTCGTCGGTTACGGCCTCCCTCAAATCATCTTCCACAACCATGGCATCTTTAAGATTTGTGCCGCGCATATTGGCTTTGGAGAGATCGGCGCCTCTCAGATCAGCTTGGCTTAGATCGGCGTTTTTCAATTGGCTGCGAAATAGGCTGGCTTCCATCAGATTAGCCGATTTTAATTTGGCGTGGCTGAGATTGGCCATGATCATATTTGCCTGGGTGAGATCCGCATAGCTGAGATCCGCCTGGCGCAAATCAGCCTCTCTTAAATCGGCATCCCGCAAATACGCTTTTGTGAGATTAACATCGCTGATTTCTGCTTCCCGGAGATCGGCCATGACCAATACAGCGCTGCTCATGTCGGCCCCGGTGAGATTCGCTCTTCGCAGGTCAACGTTTTCCAAATCGGATCCGATTAAATTGGCCTCTCTTAATTCAGCTCGATGGCCGTTTGTTTCTCTGGAACCGATCCATAATTGGTGGGCTTCAAGAATGCGTTTGAGCCTGCGTGGCGATATTCTGCGTGTGATCAGGTACTTTTTCAGATTTTTAAACAATAAATTTATCACAAGGATGGTTTTCCATGCCTTACCTAAAAGTTAGTTACATAGGTATTATCGGCAAAATTGGGAAATACAAAAGGGGTCAAGTCTGCTCTTGACTCTTACTTAGCGAAGAAATTAATTGCTCAAGATTGCTCTGCAGTCTTCTATTTTTAGCCAGTGCGGCTTTCATCCTCTCGACGACGCTGCTCACAGAGCTGTATTTCTTGATATGAAATTGTTGGCCTATGATTTCCAAACTGTCACCCCTCAACCGGCGCATTAGATAAATTGCCATATTTCGAGGCTCGTTAAATACTCCGCGCTTTGATATCAGCAGCTCCTTTTCATCAACACCGTAGCGGTCACAAACTGCCAATATAATTTGATAAGGCTCCGGGGCCAGTTCTCTTGATTGAGGTACTTCACTATTCGTTTTTTGGGTGAAAAATTTATTTTTGATTCGTTGTACAAAATCAGCAGAGCCTAAAACAGCCGGCCATTTTTTCTTTATCAAGACCGTATCGATTTCGTCCTCATCTTCTGTAGAAATAAATTGGCGATAATATTTCAACTGGCTGCCTTCACCTTTTGACAACATAGAAAGTATAAAATCTTTGTGAAGCCAATTCCATTTATCAGACTTTGAAAGGTATCCCCTGTGGCTGCTCCACAAATATCGGTCCAGATTATCTGTTAAGTTGGCTTTAAGCGGATTTCGATGAATATATCGAACCAGTTGGAGCAAATATTGGTCTGCATCGATTAAGATGGATTTGAATCGTCCGCGAAACAACGATCCGTCGCACTGGTGATAGCGGTTGTATCGTTGGGTATAAACGCCATCAATGTGCCGCATGCAGCGGGAGATATTGGCATCGGGGGTTTGGGCGAGGAGATGGTAATGATTCGGCATCAGACAATAGGCCGTAATGCGTAAATTCCACATCTCTGTGGTATCTTTGAGAAGTTCAATAAATCCAGTATAGTCCCGTTTGTCGGCAAATATTGTTTCACTGCGCCGACCGCGGTTCATGATGTGATACCAGGCATCGGGGTATTCTATGCGCAACGGTCTTGCCATAGACAATTAGTAGGCCAGAATCGAGAAAGAGTCAAGAGTAGACTTGACCCCTTACGGACCCATATTAAGCGTATAACGCGCATCCTCCTCGACACTTTTTCTGTCCAACACAAATGGCCTGTATTTTCCTGTGCGCCACATTTCGGTCTGATCGTCATAATGGGGGCTCATGAAATTTCCAGAAATTCCCGCCGGTATCACCCTGCGAGAATTTTTCATATTGGAAAAATCGAAAATATAGCGCAGCGATGCACCGTGATGCACTTCCCAGGGTTTTGACAATCGGTAAGGCTGAGGATTAACCGTTCCGAAGCTTCCTCCAATGGGAAACGGCCCGATATTCATAAAGTATCCCATGAGGGAGGAGGATTTGCCGAAAGGATGATAAATGGTCAACGTGTGAAGCTCACCCCATTTCCAGTCATCAACGTTTGGACCCAATGTTTCAGTGAGATAGGCGACGGCCCCTTTGAAACTTTTAAAAATAATGTCATCGATAGTTTCAGCCTCAGGCGTATCGGGATCATCGAACCACGGGGATTGCTCCTGCGCCATCAGGTTGCGCATAGCGTTAAACGCCACAAAACTGGTTTTTATATATGATTCGTATAACTCATCGCCGAGTCTTTTTTTAAGCGTGTGGTTTACCATTTCGTTTAGGGTCGTATGAAAAACTGTGGCTGCTACGCCGCCGGCGCTTGCGACAAAATCCCAATTTTCTAATGTTGAGAGCGCCTGTTTTTCCTTTTCTGATAAGTTATCATCAGAAAGGGATGTAAGCATCATCGGAATCCATTCTTTGGCCAAGACCATATAGAAGTCAGCTTGCATGCTTTCGAAATCCTTTACATCATATTTTTTCTTAGATGTAAGCATCTCCTGAATTCGGACAAATCGGTCTGGCGTGGCGTAATAGTGAGATATGGGGTATGGATAATCGTCACCTACATGTTTGTTATTGGCGGTAGCAATCCACCCCTGAGAAGGATTTCTCATATGAGGCTGTTTCGCGGTGGGGACGTAACCTTTCCACTCATGCTTACCGTCCCACCCGGGAACGGGAACTGCGCCGTTAAAACCATCCCGAATGGGAATTCCGACCGCCGCCCAAAAGCCGATGTTTCCTTCATAATCAGCATACACCAAGTTTTGGCCCGGACATTTGAAGTGCTCGACCGCCTCTTCGATATCACCGATGCTCCCGGCAGTGTTGAGGTAGAAAAAAGGGAGCGCCTGAAGCGTGTCATAAGCCGTCCATCGCATGGAAAGGGAAGTGCCAATGGGCGCTTTAAGCTTGTTGACATCATCTATTATGGGCCCATGGCGGGTTAACTTTATTTTGAATTTTACAGCTTCAGCACCCTTGACGTTTATGACCTCTTCTTTGGCAATCATGTCTTCCCA
>JASFJP010000339.1:0-5593 GCA_050121225.1 Desulfobacterales bacterium | reverse complement strand
ATGAATGCCAAAAGGATTGGTTACGATGGCCGCCAGTCGTTCAAAAGGAAATTCACTAGCAGTTGAAATACGGCATGATATACAACCCGGAGATATTGGCTACATCATATACTTGCATGGTAAATTGTATGCCGAAGAATATGGATTTGATCACACTTTTGAACCCTATGTAGCGGGGCCCATGGCGGAATTTGTAAAATCCCAAACGGTGAAGGACAGGCTCTGGATCGTTGAAAAAGATAAGCAAATAATGGGCTCCATAGCGATTGTAAAATCTTCCGAACATGAAGCCCAACTGCGATGGCTGATCTTGCATCCTGATATTCGCGGATTCGGAATAGGGAAAAAGTTGGTTGAGGAAGCGGTAGCGTTTTCCAAAGAAAGCGCGTATGGATCTATTTTTCTTTGGACGTTAGACATATTACCGTCAGCTCTCTGGCTTTACAAATCGGCGGGATTTCAACTTACGGAAAAGAAAAAGCACCGGATATGGGGGCGCATGCTGACTGAAGAGAGGTATGATCTGAAGCTCAAATAGATGGAATATCACGCATACAGGAATCAATCCTGTGGTACAAATTATTCAAGCGTTCAAGAAAGAACACTACGAGCAAGCAGTTATCCTATTTAAGCAATATGCAGAATCGCTCGGATTTGATTTGGATTTTCAGAATTTCGACGACGAGTTAGTTAATCTTGAAACTATGTATTCACCTCCAACCGGCTGTCTCCTGCTGGCAGAATATCACGATCAAATCGTCGGCTGTGTCGGTCTCCGCCCGTTCGACGAAGGTGTCTGCGAAATGAAACGTATGTATGTGCTTTCCGAATTTCGCGGTAAAAAAATCGGGCGCAAGCTAGCCGTAGCGATCATTGCTGAAGCCCGAAAATGCGGATATCAGAAAATGCTTCTGGATACGATTGCATTTATGAAAGAAGCCACTGCGCTGTATCAATCACTCGGATTTCAACCGATTGATGCCTATCGTTATAATCCTATCGATGGAGCAACCTATTACGAGCTGAACCTCTAACCGTGAATATAAATCCCACCATCAATTTCGAATTTTTTTATCGTTCCCCGATCACCTCTTCAATACCCCATGCTTCTCAGATGGCGGCTAACTTCGATCAGAGAAGCCGTCCATATATTTTCTTGGTTTTGGGCCAGAAACGTAATCAACTGTTGATGCTCGGAGTGATTAAAGACCAATTCTCCGGGTTCCTCGTCGATTTCGTGGAATGTCAAAATTACCCAACCGCCGTGTTTTCGGGCGTCATCGATTACCGTGCGGATCGCCTCAAAATTTTTTAAATTCAGATCGGCTGCATAAGACGGCAAATTATATAAATCTAGATTATCGGGGAGGATGATCTCTCCATCTGCGTAAGAACGAGCCGCATAAAACAGGCGAGGAACAAGTGGTTTAACAGAGACAGGATTTTCTAGCGGGCCAATTTCTTTTTGCGCGCAGGGATAAGCCAGGGTGCGCTCGATTTGACTGTCGATTGAATTTAGGATGTAGTTGGCCACGATCATTTCATCATACCAGCGAGACTGGTTGTAGTTGGCCAAGTGATAGGCCGGGTTCACCCAGGGGCGCTGACAGGGATGAAACAGACTGTGATTACCCAGTTCATGTCCCAACTGATAAACGCGTGCCCATTGTTCGGGATGTTCGATCACCGAGCGACGTCCAACCGGATAGAACGTCGCCTTCAGGTCGTGACGAGCCAGTAAAACAGCAACTTCTTTAAAGTGGGTTACATATCCATCATCGTATGTTAGCGTAACCGCAACTTTCTGACCTGCAGGCCACGAAAAGCGTTTATTATGTGGGGTTGGACCTGATTTTGACGCTGGTGGAAATGCTTCGGCAAGATCATCGTATTGATCTATCCGACCCTCAGAAAGTATCTGTTGCGCCACCAAAGCTTCCCGTAAATGCCTGTTCTGTTCAGACTGTCGCCAAATTTGAAACAGGCCCACCGCGGTTAACAGGACTACTAAAACTGCCAAGACTATATTTGATTTAGAGGTTTTACCCATGCAAACCTTTTCAAGCATTATCATAAAAAAAGAAACATAGCGGTTGTCATAAATTACGATAACCTTGGATGATTATACAAAAATATCTTCACCTGTTATTAACCTGGACCAAACGGAAATATTATGACAACCGGTATAAAGGGAAAATACGCAATTTATTTTGAAGCTGTGTATAACTGCAGGCGTTCATTTTTATGATATCACAGCATGGTCATCTGTCAATGGAATCAGCAAATCATCAATTGACCGGCTCTTATAAAAGCAGGACTTAAAAGGGTCTAGCATATCATCAGCAACGAAGGAAGAAATCAAGATCGGATTTAAACACTTTCCAGCCCCTGCCGATTTTTTTGGCCTTTATCTTGCCTTCCTTAATAAGATTGAGAAATGTCGGGCGAGAAACCTGGAGATACTCGCAGGCTTCCTTTGTGTTAAATAAAATATCATTTTCTGCCAATGCTATAAAACCATTCAGTCTTCGATCCAATCCATTGCGTCTATCCAAGTATTTGCGCCGGTCCTTTCCGCTCCGCCGCTGTCCCTTTCTTTTATTCATACTTTCACTCCGTCATAGCAGTTTACTATTAGCAGACCGATTCAGATATAGTGAAGGTATCGGCAAAATGCGGACTTTCTTTAACCGTTTTGAGTCGAATATGGTATACTATAGTTTCATAAATTAAAATTATATCGAGTGGTTATAAATGTTGACCCGCAAGATTCGTGCATTATCTTCTAACTCATTGTAAATACCAAACCAAATTTTACCTTTTGGCAGATGCTGTAAAATTCGGCAGGGTTGTTTAGTGGCGGCCGAAAAACGCTTCACATTTAAAAAGCGTTGGTTATTCAATCATTGCAGGCCGAACTTAAGGTGTTTTCAATTAGGTTTAAGCCATTTGCCGAAAAGACGATAACCAACTCGAGACAAGGCAATAAAAAAAGATCAACGATGAGTTGAAAGGAAAACGACGACTTATGGCAACCAATTATAAAAATAACCGCTTCCAGCCGGTCTGGATCGTCGCTCACAGGGGTTACCGTGCTAAGTATCCGGAGAACACGCTGGTATCATTTCGGGCAGCAGTGGAAGCGGGGGCTCCGATGATCGAATTGGACGTTATGCTCAGCCGCGACCGGAAACTGGTCGTTATTCATGATGCAACCCTCGAGCGCACGACGAACGGCAGCGGACCCGTGATCGACTATACCCTTGAGGAACTGAAACAATTAGATGCGGGGTCGTGGTATCATTCACAATTCAACGGTGAGCGGCTGCCTGAGTTAGAGGAAGTTTTAGACCTCGTCTCCGGCAAAGCGAAAATCAATATTGAAATTAAATCGAATGCCTATGAGCCAAACCATCCCAAAGATGCGATTGAGCGACAGATCCTCGAGTTGGTAAAGAGAAAAAAGGCCTGGAGCTGGGTCTTGATCTCAAGCTTTGACGCCAATATTCTGAAACAAATATCTTTAATGGAGAATTCGCCGGCTATCGCCCTTATCTCAAAAACACCGGCAAACAGTCAGACTGTGAAACTATGCACCCGCTTGAAGGTATTTTCATGGCATCCAAATCATAAAATCGTTTCTCGCAAACAGGTGAATATGATGCATGCGGCCGGGATTAAAGTATTCCCATATAATGTCGACAGGTTTGAAGACTATGTGAAAATGATAAACATGAAAGTAGACGGAATCATTACCAGTGATCCATATTCGGCGATCGGCTGGTCAACCGCCCGAAGGGCGGCTTAAGCAACGAGTCAATCGTCGTCAAGAGCTTTAAATTCGATGAAAACTATAATTGAGCCATTTAAAATAAAAAGTGTCGAGCCTCTGCGATTTACCAATCGCAAAGAACGAAAAAAGATATTACGGGAAGCCGGCTATAATCTATTCAACATTCATGCAGATGACGTTTTAATTGACCTTCTGACCGACAGCGGGACATCTGCCATGAGCGCCAAACAATGGGCCGGAATGATCGAAGGGGATGAAGCCTACGCCGGATCGAAAAGCTTTTACCAGCTTGAACAAAAAGTAAAAGATCTCACCGGATTTCGTCATATTATTCCCACCCATCAGGGAAGAGCAGCAGAAAAGATAATTTTTAATATCATGGGTGGTGAGGATAAAATTGTTCCCAACAATACCCATTTCGATACCACAAGGGCTAACATCGAATTTAGTGGAGCCGAAGCCATTGACTTATTGCCGACCGATGCTTCCGATCCTAATTTAAGGGGAGATTTTAAAGGCAACATGGATCTAAATGCACTGGAGGATTTGTTCAAGCAATACGGCTCTGATCGCATCCCACTGGTGATGCTAACAGTAACAAACAACTCCAATGCCGGTCAGCCGGTTTCTATGGAAAACATCCGCAATACCGCCCAGATAAGTCAAACCCACGGAATTCCGTTTTTTTTAGATGCCTGCCGATTTGCCGAAAATGCCTATTTCATAAAAATCCGCGAGCCGGGTTATGAAAATAAGTCTGTTTGTGAAATTGCCCAGGAAATGTTCTCATATGCCGATGGGTGTACGATGAGCGGCAAAAAGGACGGGCTGGTAAACATGGGGGGATTCCTCGCGGTAAATGACGACGAATTGGCACAGAAAGCCAGAAACATTCTGGTCGTGACCGAAGGCTTCCCCACCTATGGCGGCCTGGCGGGCCACGATCTGCAGGCATTCGCCCAGGGATTGGATGAAGTTCTCGATGAAGATTACCTCAAGTACAGAATCCAATCTGTGTCGTATCTCGGAAAGCAACTTACGCAATTGGGAGTACCGATTTTTCAGCCACCGGGAGGACATGCAATTTACATCGATGCAAAGGCGTTTCTACCACACGTGCCCGCTAACGAATATCCAGGGCAGGCTTTAGCCTGCGAGCTTTATTTATGTGGAGGCATACGATCCTGCGAAATCGGCAGCGTGATGTTCGGCAAAACGGATCCTTTAAACGGTGAGATCACCCCGGCCAAGCTGGAAATGGTTCGGCTGGCGATCCCCAGAAGGGTTTATACCCAGAGTCATATGGATTACGTAGTTGAATGTTTGGCCAAGGTATTCCAAAAGCGAGACAGCATCAACGGGATGCGCATTGTCCACGAACCATCGGTATTGAGGCATTTTACGGCAATCTTTGAACCTTTGTGATTGCTTCTAATCTGAACCCTCAAACCTTTGAACCTTCAACCCAGAACCACTGAGCCTCTCAACCCCTGAACCCATTTCACATTTGCTTGAAAAGATGCGCATAGGTCCGGCTGACGGTCAGGGTCTCGGGCAGGTCTTTCAGCGTTATAATTAGTTTGCCGGCAAACGTACGATTTACCTTGGCGATCTGGCTGACATTCACAATGGTCCCCCGGTGAATGCGCCAGAATTGATCGGAGTCCAGCTCTCCGGTTAATTGCTGAATAGCTTTTTTAATCAATGATTCACCCTCACGGGTCTTAACCACCGTGTATTTATCTTCGGCTTTGAAATAGAATATATCATCGACTGAGATCAGCCTCA
This sequence comes from Desulfobacterales bacterium, assembly GCA_050121225.1. Taxonomy (GTDB): domain Bacteria; phylum Desulfobacterota; class Desulfobacteria; order Desulfobacterales; family JAFDCJ01; genus JAFDCJ01. The sequence continues at coordinate 12 of JASFJP010000339.1, read as the reverse complement.
CCTCTTCGCCCT
>JASFJP010000338.1:0-5606 GCA_050121225.1 Desulfobacterales bacterium | reverse complement strand
ATTTCCATGGGGTCTTCCTGTGAAACTATCGAGGAGGTAGTTAATTACCTGCTGGGCAAAGATGAGAAAGTGGGTCTGGTTAAAGTCAGGTTGTATCGCCCGTTTGCACCGGAAGCTCTTTTTGCTGTCATTCCCCAATCCGTCAAAACGATTACCGTTCTTGACCGTACCAAAGAACCGGGTGCTCTGGGAGATCCATTATACGTAGATGTCTGTGCAACCGGTTTCGAACAAGGGAAAACCTACCAGATCCTTGGTGGACGCTATGGTCTGGGCTCCAAGGAATTCAACCCGGCCATGGCCATGGCAGTCTTTGACAACATGACATCCGCCAGCCCCAGGAACCATTTCACCGTGGGTATTACCGACGATGTCACCAACACATCCCTGGATGTAGGCGATAGTCTTGACGTCTCGCCACAAGGCACGGTCCAATGTAAATTTTGGGGCCTCGGTGCCGACGGTACCGTGGGCGCCAATAAGAGCGCGATTAAAATTATTGGCGATAACACTGATATGTATGCCCAAGCGTATTTCTCCTATGATTCAAAGAAATCAGGCGGCATAACCATCTCGCATCTGAGATTTGGTAAAGAACCGATTCAATCCACCTATTTGATCGATACCGCCGATTATATTGCCTGCCACAAGGACAACTACGTCGAAATCTACGATGTGCTGGAAGGTATCAAGGACGGCGGCATCTTCGTGCTCAATTCACCCTGGACCCAAGAAGAAATGGAAGAAAAGTTACCGGGCTCCATGCGACGCACGATCGCAAAAAAGAAACTTAAGTTTTACAATATTGATGCGGTTAAAATCGCTTCTGAAGTGGGGCTGGGGGGGCGCATCAATATGATTATGCAGACCGCCTTTTTCAAGCTCGCTAATGTAATTCCCGTGGACGATGCCATTGCCTATCTGAAAGATCAAATCCAAATGCTGTTCGGCAAAAAGAGTCAGCAACTGGTGGAAATGAATTACGCCGCTGTGGATCATACACTCGAGCACCTTGTCGAGATTGAATATCCGGACTCCTGGGCGGACGCAGCAGACAGATCAAAAGCGGGTAAAGACGAGCCGGACTTCGTTAAGAGTGTCATGCGTCCAATTCTCGCCCAGCAAGGCGACAAGCTGCCGGTTAGTGCATTCAGCCCCGATGGAATTTTCCCTGTCGACACAACCCAATATGAAAAACGGGGTGTGGCGATTAACGTGCCGGAATGGATAATGGACAACTGTATCCAGTGTAATCAATGTGCCATGGTCTGCCCCCATGCCAGTATCCGTCCGGTGCTCATGACCGAAGATGAATTGTCAAAAGCGCCTGAGGGTTTTGAGGCCAAGAAGGCCGTCGGTAAAGACCTTAAAGAGTACTACTTTAGAATTCAGGTCGATACCCTCGACTGTATGGGCTGTGGGAACTGCGCAGATATATGCCCGGCCAAAAAGAAAGCGCTGTCAATGAAAGCCCTGGAAACACAGACACCTGTGCAAGTTCCCTTGTGGGAGTTTGCCATGGAACTACCGGTACGTGACAATATCGTCGGCCGGACTACCGTCAAAGGCTCTCAATTCTGCCAGCCCCTGCTCGAGTTTTCGGGTGCCTGTGCAGGTTGCGGGGAAACCCCCTATGCTAAGTTGCTGACGCAGCTTTTTGGGGAACGCATGGTGATTGGCAACGCTACGGGTTGCAGCTCTATCTGGGGCGGATCGGCACCGGCCATACCTTACTGTGTCAATCAAGATGGTTTCGGACCAACGTGGGGCAATTCTCTGTTTGAAGATCCAGGCGAGTTTACCTATGGTATGTTTTTGGGAGCATTCCAACAACGCCGCAGACTGGCGGATTTAGCACGCCAAGCTCTGGAATCCGACATACCCAAGGAAATCAAGGCGGCCATGCAGGGCTGGTTGAAAAACTTAAAAAATGCGGAAGGCTCAAAGCTTTACGGGGATCAGCTCAAAGCGCTGTTACCGGCTCACAAGGATAGTCCTATTTTGGCTGAAATAAACAGCATGTCCAATTTGTTTACCAAAAAATCGTTTTGGGTATTTGCTGGTGACGGAGCCGCATACGACATTGGATTCGGAGGTATCGACCACGTTCTGGCCACGGGAGAGGATATCAACGTCCTGGTAATGGATACTGAAGTTTATTCGAATACCGGTGGTCAGTCATCCAAGGCGACTCCCACAGGGTCGGTGGCCAAGTTTGCAGCATCGGGTAAAAAGACCCCTAAAAAAGACATGGGTCAGATGATGATGAGCTACGGCTATGTATATGTTGCCAGTGTGTCCATGGGCGCCAATAAACAACAGTTGATGAAGGCTTTTGTTGAAGCCGAAAGCTATGACGGACCCTCATTGATCCTGGCCTACTCCCCCTGCATAAACCAGGGGATTATGGTGGGTATGGGCAAAAGCCAGGAAGAATCCAAGCTGGCTGTGCAGTCCGGTTACTGGCCGCTTTATCGTTTTAATCCGGATTTAAAAAAAGAAGGCCAAAATCCCTTCATTCTGGATTCGAAAAAACCAGACGGCAGCCTGCGCAAATTCATGGAAGGTGAGATCCGATTTGCGTCATTGCAACGGACGTTCCCCGAAGAAGCGAAAAAACTGCACGCTGAGCTCGAGGTGCAGTTTAACCATCGTTATGAGGAATTAGCGCTAATGGCAGATCCAATGCTTGTTTGCAAACAGGATGAACCTGCCGAGGTCGAGTAAATCCATCGAATGACATCGCATACAATCTAAGACAGGCCGTTTGGTAAACCAAACGGCCTGTCTTTTTCGTAATGGGTTCAAAGGTTCAGCCCAGCCGCCGGCCTGAAAAGCCGCCAGTTGGATCGAAAAAGAGACTCTGGTCTTACGGAGTTTATAAAAAAGCGAATCCCTGTTCCCTCCTCAACCGAAAGCTTTGAGAGGCAGACATATTTTATGATCTGCCCTTGCCTGATGTCAAAATCAACACTATCTTATTACATTTAATAATCGATTGCCTAAAATATATCTCTCAAGGGTTGGATCATGCGAAATTCAGCGTTATTTCTTAGTTTAATTGTCATTTTCGTACCTTCTCTCCTGTTCGCACAGGAGCCGTTGGAGGCTGTCCGCCAAAATATCGAAAGCGGTATCCGTGTGCTGGAGGATCCTCAATACGGGGACGATTCCCGCAAACAGGAACAACACAAACTACTCTGGGAACTTATGCAGCAAACATACGATTTTAAAGAGTTCTCCAGAAAAGTGTTGGGGCCCCAGTGGTACAGATTCAACCGCCAGCAACAAGAAGAATTTGTGAAGGTCTTCAGCAGATTTCTCGGCAAATTTTATTTAGTCAAATTGCAAGTTCGATACAGCGGTCAGAGGGTGAATTATCTGAGGCAACAAATGATAAACGACTCCAAAGCCCTGGTTGAAATCGAGGTTACCTGGCGGAATCTTAAAGTTCCGGTAGAGCTGTGGCTGACGAATCGAAGCGGGGGATGGAAAGTGTACGATCTGAGTGTCCTGGGTATTAACGCCGTCAGCAACTACCGTGCTCAGTTCAAATCGATTCTCAAAAAGGAATCACCGCCACAGGTTATTGCCCGCATCAAAAACAAGATCGAAAAGTTGGACGAGGAATCATAATACCAGCTTCTAGCAGAAACTGACCTCAAAAGAAAATGGCAAAAAAAACTTCCGTTTCGTTATCCGAATTTTTTTCCAAGCATCGGATGGTTTTTTTACTGGTCGCTATTTTGAGCATGATCATTGGAAGTCCATTTGTAGATGAGCTATTTCATTACGGTATCACTCCGGATATACTATTAACCATTGTTTTTATTTCAGCCATATACGCCATCGGTCACAAAACGCATCATCTGGTCATTTCTGTACTGCTGGCTTTGCCGATGCTGGTTTCAGTCTGGATTTCTTTTTTATATAGAAACATTCATCTGTTCATCATCGGTGAAATCTTTGCAGCGCTGTTCATCGGGTTTACCATCCTCCGTATGATTCAATTTATATTCAACGAGAAAGAAGTCAGTAAAGAGGTCATTTATGCCGCCGTTATCGTTTATTTATTGATGGCCATGATGTGGTCATTTGCATACGCATTGCTTGAGTATGTTTATCCCGATTCATTTTCCTATCCAGGTGGCCCGGGAGAAGATACTTTTCGGTTTCTCTATTTTAGTTTTGTTACGATCACCACATTGGGCTACGGTGATATTACGCCATTAACCAGAAAGGCGAGTTCCCTGGTCATGCTTGAGGCGGTCACCGGACAAATGTATCTGGTGGTTGTGGTGGCCTGGCTTGTTGGTATGCATGTTTCCCACAGGTCGAAATGAACTTCGGGGGTTATTTAACTGAGGGTCGGGGAGTTTCTTCGATTTAACCGCTACCTGAATAATCGCCCGCGAAACCCGGGCAAACTCATGGATAAGGGCTCGTACCAGAAGAACAGTAAAGGAATATGATAACAATATGTTACCTAAAAATTGATATAGTTTGCCATCGGCAACATCCAGCCGATCCCTGTTCTTTTGCAACGATCCCTAATCCATTCAGACAGTGCCCGGTTTTCGCGGGCGATCAATCATTACGCTCTTTGAAAGAGTTGGAATTAAAAACTCCCCGACCCCTCTATTTGACTACTGCATTAGATACGTTAGAAAGGTAATTCAACTATGAGATTCGTGTTTATCCTTACATTGCTTGCAAGCTGTTTGTTGCCGATGATTTCGGTTGCCGATGAGTGTATTGAAGGCGATTGTGTCAACGGCCAGGGCACATTGCTTTTCTCCACCGGCCACAAATATACGGGAGAGTTCAAAGACGGTGTACGCCATGGTGAGGGCGTGTTGCTGTTACCGGGAGGAAGAAAACTGGTTGGCGTCTGGCAGAATAATGAAATTACCGAGGGAACCTACACCCTTCCTGATGGAACGGTATACGTGGGCCAATGGAAATTTCGTGAAAGAAACGGAAGGGGAACCCTGACCTATTCGGACGGCAGGAAATATATTGGTGACTTCAAGAGCGACCAACGGCACGGCAAAGGGACCATGATATATCCGGATGGCCGCACGTATGAGGGCGACTTCAATTTCGGCGAGAGAACCGGGCAGGGCAGTATGACCTACCCCGATGGCAGAAAGTACATCGGTGAATTTAAAGACGGTGAACGTACCGGCCAAGGCACCTTGATTTATCCCGATGGGAAAAAACTCGAAGGTGAGTTTAAAAACGGTGAGTTTATCGGGAATTAGGTCAATAAATAAAATAAACCCATATGTTGCAGCTTAGGGTAAGCCAAAAATATAGGCGAATCACGAAACCACGAAATTGTGGCATCACGAAAGAAAAGAATAACTTTGGTTATCTAAAAAGTCCAAGTGACGGCTCTTGGAATAGGCGTTGACGGTAACCCGCCTGGTGGATGGGGGACTGTCTGAGGTCATTAGGGAGCGTTACAGCAAACAGTATGGCGCCGTTGCAAAAGACCACAGGTGTGTTTACGCCTCACTGTCTTATTGATCTTGAGGCCCTGTTTGCTGTTACGCTCTCTTATGAGCGAGTTTCACACGTCCGCCAGGCGGGTTACCGTCAAC
>JASFJP010000337.1:0-5608 GCA_050121225.1 Desulfobacterales bacterium | reverse complement strand
CCGTATGACTTAATACTGCAATAAGTTCCTTGTTATGATCAACAATTTTTATTAATGATGACGGAGTGCGGTCGCCGTTTGTACCCTTGCTGTGCATCAAATCGTCGAGTGAAATAATTTTCCCATGCCGGATCTTTGCAGCCAACGATGATTTAGCCATAAATTCAGGTATATCTGCGAGTGCATCCGACAGTGTGATCGTGCGCTCTGACAATTTTCCGGTATCTATCAGTGCATCCAGGGTATTTAAGGAAATTGCCTGGTCCAGGGTGAATCCGCTGCTCTCGGTACGTGTCAGTGCTTTGAGATGCCCACCGCAGCCTAACGATCTCCCGATGTCCGAGCATAATGTCCGGATGTACGTTCCAGCCGAACACGATACCTCGAAACGAATGAATGGAAGATCAATACGACATACGTTGATGTTATAGATTTCAACTCGTCTTGGAGGCTTCTGTATCGGTTTGCCGTTGCGAGCGAGTTTGTAGAGCGGGACCCCTTTGTGCTTTAATGCCGAGTATATCGGAGGCAGCTGTTCAATGGTTCCTACATACGTTTTTATGACCCGTTGTATCGTGTCTTGAGCAAGATTCTTCGGGTTACCGGTTGAAATCACATTACCAGTAAAATCCTGGGTGTCGGTCTCCTCGCCGAGTTTAAGTACTGCATCGTATTTTTTTTTGCCGCTCAACAGAAAGCGAGCTAGCTTCGTCCCCTGATTCACACAGCAAATCAGTACACCTCGTGCAAATGGATCCAGGGTACCTGCATGCCCCACTTTGTCGGCCTTGAGCGCTCGCTTTACGTATGCCACTACCTTGGCAGACGTGATGTTTTCGGGTTTATCAATGACGATAATCCCGTTCATACGCCGGGTATCCATAGTTGGATATATGTTCCAGAAATACGATTTATAGGCTTTCGGCTAAGGTTATAATTTCAGATTTCAATTCCAAAAGCGTCGTTTCAATTTGGAATCCTGCAGCACTGGCGTGGCCCCCACCACCAAATGAGCTGGCAATGGCAGCCACGTCAACGGTGCTATCGGACCGCAGACTGACGTGATAACGACGAAAATTGCTTGATTCATCGCTGCCGTTTTTTTGTTCCTGAATTAGAGCAGCCATCTTCACGTCTTCAATTCGTCGGGCATAATTTATCATTCCGTCGAGGTCCTCTGCCTGTGTGCCGGTTTCCTCAAGCATGGATCTGGTGACGGTCATGATTGACAATTTCCCGTTATCGGATATTTCGATGGAATCCAACGCCAGATTCAATAATTTTATCCGTCCAAGTGAATAGGTGCCGAATACCTGTTGAGCCACTCTATAGGGATCGACGCCCCATTCCGTCATCTCTTTGCTGATAGCAAATGCTGCCTCATTCGTATTGGAAAAGCGAAATGATCCTGTATCAGTCAAAATACCGGTGTAGATGGATGTTGCGATATTTTCATCGATTGATGCATTCAGGGCTTTAATCAGCCGGTAGACAATTTCTGCCGTGGCGCATGCCGTTGTGTCGATGAGTTGCATATCACCAAAGTGAGTATTTGAGATATGGTGGTCGATGTTGATGATGACCGGTATGCGGCTGACGGTATCGGAGGCGTCCCCGATACGTGCCAAATCACCGCAGTCGAGGATGAGCGCTACGTCATATGTGTTGGCCTTTTTCACATGCCTTACAATTCGTTCCACCGACGGTAAGAACCGATAAACTGCCGGAATTGGGCTTGGATTATAAAGCGTCGCTTTAATGTTTAATTTACCCAATGCCAATCCCAACGCCAGCAATGAACCAACCGCATCTCCATCGGGGTCGGCGTGCGAAGCCAGCAAAAGATGATCCGTACTCTTAATGGTCTTGATGATTGGGTCCATTGTCCGTAGTTACTTTTTTAAGAAGCTGGTCGATGCGGGCGCTATAATCAAAAGAATCATCATAAAAGAATTGCAAATCCGGCATATAGCGTAGACCGAGCCGACTAGCAAGGCTTCGTTTGATATATCCACGTGCACTGTTAAAACCGCTGGCGGCATCCTCTAATTTTTTTCTGTCGCCGAAGACCGTATAGTATATACGTGCTAGTTTCAGATCCCGCGACATTTTTACCTTTGTTACGGTCGTCATTTCTAGTCGAGGGTCATGGATGCGCTTGTTTAGGATGTCTGACAGGGCTTCCTGGATTAAACCGCTTACCCTGTCAGCTCGTGAAAAAGAAATCATAAATGAAGTATTTCCATTTCTGTGTCGATTATTTCCGCTAGACCCAGATCATCTGCCATGTTGAAAATTTTATCAATTTTCGAATTAATTAACGCTTGGTTATTGCCAACAAGCGAAAAGCCGATTTCAGCTCTTTGGTACACATCATTAGAGCCGATCTCGGCCACGGATGCATTGAAATTGTTACGCAACTTGTTAATCATCGATTTCACAACTTTGCGTTTGCCCTTTAGGGAGCGACAATCATGGAGCCTCAAGGTGATGATCCCGGTTCCGACAATCATATTGGTTAACAGCTGCGGCCTAATCAATCGTTGGTTTAATTTCCTCTAAGTAATAACACTCTATAACATCTCCGACTTTAATATCATTGAAATTCTCAATTCCGATACCGCATTCGTAGCCGGCCTGCACCTCTTTGACGTCGTCTTTAAACCGTCGGAGAGAGGAATTTTTTCCTTCATAGGAAACCACGCCATCTCTAACCAAACGCAAATTCTGTCCCCGTTCGATTTTGCCGTCAGTCACATAACAACCGGCAATGGCGCCAATTTTTGGTATTTGAAATACTTCACGAACTTCCGCTGTACCGATAACATGCTCCTCATAGGTAGATTCCATCATCCCAGCCATGGCACCTTTAACATCTTTGATAACGTCATAAATGACGTTGTAAAAGCGCATATCAACGTTTTCGTCGGTAGCCAGCGACTGTACTTTCGGTGTCGGTCGCACATTGAACCCAATGATGATTGCATTGGATACCGCCGCGAGAGAAATGTCCGATTCGGCGATCGTTCCGGTAGCGGAATGGATAACATTTACATTAACTTCCTCGTTTGAAAGCTTGGTGAGCGAATCCACGAGGGCCTCGATGGATCCATGAACGTCAGCTTTGACAATCAGATTGAGGTCTTTGACCTCCCCTTGTTGCATCTTTTCATAGAGTTTTTCTAAACTGAGGCGATTGGTTTTGGCCAGCTCCTTGGATCGCTGTTTCTGCATACGGTGCATGCTAACCTGCTTGGCACTTTTCTCATCGGCGAGCGCGATAAACTCATCACCGGCCATCGGCACTCCGGACAAGCCTATGATCTCAACCGGAATAGAAGGCCCAGCCGACTCCACTTGAACTCCTAAATCGTTCAGCATCGCACGGATCTTGCCGTAATGAATGCCGCACACTACCGAATCTCCGTTGCGCAGAGTTCCATCTCTGACAAGTACCGTGGCCACAGGTCCCCTTCCAGTGTCTATCTGGGCCTCAACCACATGACCGCCCGCCAGCTTTTCAGGATTGGCTTTGAGCTCCAATACTTCGGCCTGCAATGATATCATTTCAAGCAGGTCCTCAATACCCTTATTTTCTTTGGCGGAGACATGTACGAAAATTGTATCACCACCCCAGTCCTCCGGGCTTAAGCCTTGTTCTGCCATTTCTCTTTTTACGCGATCTGGATCTGCGTTGGCTTTATCGATCTTATTCACAGCGACAATAATAGGTACCTCCGCGGCTCTGGCATGATTGATCGCTTCGATAGTCTGGGGCATAACACCGTCGTCGGCGGCGACCACAAGAACAACGATGTCGGTAATTTTGGCACCACGGGCACGCATGGCAGTGAAAGCCTCATGGCCAGGAGTATCGAGAAAAGCGATTCTGCCTCTGTCTGTCTTAACATGGTATGCGCCGATGTGCTGGGTAATTCCGCCGGCTTCTATTTCGGTTATTTTGGTTTTGCGAATAACATCGAGAAGGGAGGTTTTGCCATGGTCTACGTGACCCATAATGGTCACCACCGGTGCTCTTTCCTGCAATTTTTGCGGGTCGTCCGCCTCCTGCTTTAGTATGGTGTCTTCTTCGAAAGCTGCGCGCTCTACCTCATAATCAAATTCAGATGCAACCAGTACCGCGGTATCGTAGTCGATGGTTTGATTGACTGTTGCCATAAGCCCCAAGGACATTAAGGTTTTTATCATCTCACCGGCCTTGATGCCCATTCGTTTGGCAAGATCAGAGAGCACAATGGCGTCATCGATTTTGACCCGGCGCTTGATGGCTTTGGCAGTTGTAATTTGAGTTTTCTGCCCAGCGGCGGCAACTTTGGCTTTTGCCCCTTTTCGAGGTTTCCGAGCTCTGTAGCCATCATCGTAAAGGTCCACCCCTTCAACAACTGATTTTTTTCGGAAAGAAATTTTCTTTTTTAAAAACTTCTTGTCTTTATCGCCTTCTTCACTTCTTCCCTTGCGCTTCTTTTTCTTGCCCAATTTAGGTGATAATTTTTCCGGCGCGGCGGGAGCCTCAGGAGTTACCGGTTTGCGGGGATGCAGTTTTTCAACTTTGACCGTGACCTTTTCAGCTTCTACAGGTTTATCTGTTGGTGGTTTTTCGGGCGGTTTTAGCGGCAGTTTAATAATCTTGGCTGCCTCTTCTGCTTTAACTTTTTTAATCGACTTTTTCGGTTTTGCTTGCTCAAGATCTATCGGTTCTTCAACTTTGGTGGCAGACGGCTCTTCGACTTCTTGTTCGGCTTCCTTTGGTTTTTCCACGGCTTTTTCTGGTTTTACAGTCTCTTCATCCTGGGCAGCTTTCTTTTCTTCAGCAGCCTTTAATGCTTCTGCATCCGACACTCCCTCGGGGGATTCTTCTGCAGCGAGAGTCTCCTCAACGTCGGTCACAGGCAGCGGTTCTGCCGAAGGTTCCGGTGCGACCTCGATTTTAACTGTTTTTTTGCGCCTGCGAATAACGGTCGGTTTAATGCGAGTTTCTTCAATGGTTTCTTCTTTTTTTCCGAAAATCGCGACCTTAACTTTGGCAACGGTATCATCATCCAAAGAACTCATGTGGTTTTTGACAGAGATATCCAAAGCATTTAATTTATCGAGCAGTAATTTATTCGTCATGTTTAAATCTCTAGCGAGTTCATAAATCCTTGTCTTTGCCATCACTTCCCCCTAAAGCACATTTGTTAGGGGCTTTGCCCAACATCTTAACCCCAAAGAGATTGCAACTCTAGTGCAATATTGTTTCTGAGCCGACCAGTTGATTGCATTTGGTATCATTTTTAAATGGATATACGATTTGGATCCCGTAATGTTGCTATTTTCAGTATGTTTCCACTGGTTAGACTGGCCTCATCTTACGCGACAGCCTAATTTTCATCTAGTTGAATTTCATCTGAGCTAGTTCCAGTTTTTTCAGTTTCACCTATACTAGTTTCATCTGTTTCAGTTTCATCTGTTTCAGTTTCACCTGTTTCAGTTTCATCTGGAGACTCCCCTGGAGAAACTGATGGTTCGACATTGGCGTCCTCAGCTTCAGCGTCTTCCGGATTGACATGCTCATCGATGATTTCTTCTGTTTCGGCTGCTTGTTTTG
>JASFJP010000336.1:0-5619 GCA_050121225.1 Desulfobacterales bacterium | reverse complement strand
CTCTAAACCAGGGTTTGAGCCGGTTTCAAAGGGTTGGTAACAGGGTGGCCTTTTTGCCGTTGGGTGATTGCCGTTCGTATATCCTTATGGATGCTGCTGCTGATCGGATACGCCAAAGCGATGAAGAACGCGATGATGTTGCAAAGTGAGGGGACCAACGCATAAAGCACTCGCAGAGTCAAACGGACCTGTTCAGATTGTTCAACATTGGGGGTATAGCCTACCAAACCTAAAATCGCTAAGCCGGCTCCAACACCGACTGCAGCGGCAAACTTTTTTGCGATCGACCACAACCCAATATACTGACCCTCCCGTCGTTCGCCGGTCAGCAATTCATCGTAATCTATGACATCGGCTTGGATTGCTGAGGGGATTGCCAGGGTTGCACCAAAACCGATTCCAGACAAAACTACCAAGACGCCATAGATGGCCGCATCCCCCGGACCCAGAAAAAAGACGCCGATAAAGGCACCGGTGTTGACGGCCATGGATGCCAGCCAGGCCGCCTTTTTCCCGGTGCGGCGCGCAATGATGATCCAGCCCGGCAAAAAGAGAATTCCAGTAACGAAGTATAGCAGCAGGAAGGCATCGGCCATTTTTGACTGCAGCACGTATTCGACATAATAAAGAATCAGCGTTGCCGGCAAGTTGTTCCCAATGGCGCTCACGGTGTAGGCGATCAGAAGAATTAAAAAGGGCCGATTGCGGCCGACCTGGCGAAGCCCGCGCAGAATGCTGGTGCTGCGAAACCTAGGTCCCTGCGGAAGTTCTTTGATGGCCAGGACACACCACCAACAAGAGCCAATCAGCAGCGGTGCATAGATCGCGGCTATCCAGAAAAACTTGGCCCGCTCACCATCTGCGTCTCCCGTAAGGCCGAAAAGCCATTGCACAACTGCCGGAGAGCTTGCCGCTGCGAGCGTTCCGGCGATGAGAAACCCGTCGCGCAAGCCAAACAGACCTGTACGTTCGTTGTAATCGAAAGTAATTTCAGGTCCCAGTGATTCATAAGGAACCACAACGGCCGTCCAGCATAGAAACAGGGCATAGATGCACACTGCGAACCAGACTGTCTCAAGGGATGCGGAAACTCGCGGCGGGTTAAAGAGCAAAAACATTGTCAGAGCAACAAAAACGGAGCCTATGGCGATGTAGGGGCGACGACGGCCCATAGGCGTTCGCGTTCGGTCGGACAGATAGCCAAGTGCCGGATCTGTCAAAGCATCGAAAATACGTACACTGAATAAGATCGAGCCCAGGAGGGCGATATTAATACCGACCACATCCGTGTAAAATTTTGGAATGTATACATATATAGGTATTCCTACCACTGCCAAGAAAAAGGCCGGCGCGGCGTAGGCAATTTTCTTGAACAGCGGAACCCGATATGCAGCTTTGTCTGTCATAATGCACCTGGATTAGCGTCGCAAAAATTTTAATCGAGGCGACGTCAAACTTAACCTGACCATGATCGGTTTAAGACCTTTGTAAAGCAGCGCCAGCACCAATGGACTAATTAAAAGCCAGGCGCCAACTGCATAAAGCGTTGAATCTAACAACTTCATTATCATCTCCTTGTTCGTGCCCTCTATCAGCATGGTTCTGAGGGTATCAATGTCTACACTTTTATGAGCGTTAAAAAACAGATCGCCCAGATAGTAAAACGGCACTAGCAGAACGATTTGCAGGGGGTATACCAGGTAATTCGCAAATTGAATCACAGGCATATTGAGTTTAAAGATAAGCGCTGCCAGCGTGCATAAAATGGTCGTCATACCCAGCACCGGAAAGGTGCCAATGGTTATCCCCAAGGCTAAGCAAAGAGTTAATTTTTTTGCACTCAGCCCCTGTCTCAAAAAACCGTTTAACGGTTCGATAATTTTTTTTCTCCACAATTCTGGCAGCATTTTATCTTTCGATTGAATGTTAGAGTGTTAGACGATTTTAATTCAACAAAAGAACTCATAAACGAAACAACGCACCCTATCAAGAGTGTTATGCGTTGGTAACAACATTTATCATTCTACCCGCCAAATCAATAAGGAAATATAGATAGCACACTGATAGGAAGAAACTATCAAAAAACCGATGCGGTGGCTTGTTGAATTCGGCTTGATCTTCGATCGGTGGATGCTTACTCTCCAACTTAACAAACGGTGTAAGCACTCCGGACTCTTCTGTGTGTTGCGGATAATGAATTCATCTGTGACTCTTGCGGAAAACGATAGAGGCGTCCTGAGACAAACGCTACAGAAGGGATCTGTCATGGATAAACGGAATATGTTTATTGTGGGAGGAAGTTCAGGCATTGGACTGGAGTTAGTAAAAGTTCTCAGTGATCACCAGCACGAAATCTACGTTGGCTCGAGGACCAACGCAACTCTGGGGGACTTCTCCGGGGTTCATCATCTCGCTCTGGATTTAAGAGAAGAATCCATGAATCTTGAGGCGCTGCCAGAAATAGTTCATGGGCTGGTGTATTGTCCGGGAACGCTCGTACTAAAACCATTTCAGCGTCTAACCATCGATGATTTTCTGGAAGATTTTAACGTTAATCTTCTGGGGGCGGTAAAGGTAATCCAAGGCTGTTTAACCCGATTGAAAAAATCCCAGTCCGGAGCTTCCATCGTCTTGTTCAGTACGGTGGCGGTAAAAACCGGAATGGCGTTTCATGCCTCTGTGGCCAGCGCCAAAGCTGCCGTTGAGGGGCTGACAAGATCACTAGCCGCCGAGTTTGCACCGCGCATACGGGTCAATGCAATTGCCCCTTCTCTTACAGATACACCCCTGGCGCAGAACCTTTTATCCAGTGATGAAAAACGGAAGGCATCGGCTGAACGGCACCCACTTAAACGGATCGGGTCGCCCCGAGATATCGCCCAGCTGGCGGCGCATTTGCTCTCCGATTCCGGTGCCTGGATTACCGGGCAAATTATGCATGTCGATGGAGGGATGAGTTCGTTGAGGGTCTTTAGATAACAGACACGTTCCGTTCGTCTGCATATTGGTGGAGAAAGGAAGAGACGAGCTGCCTTTTATGCGTTCTAACCGTTTGTTGTTTTCAGCCTGGCAGTTGTTTATCCGGCATCCACTTTTAGATCGTGAGCTGTAGGTTAGGACATTCTCATTTTTTTTACGGCGTTGCCGACCACTTGAACAGCCTTATCGATGTCGTCCTCGTTTGTCATCCGGCCCGTGGTTAGTCGTAAGGTCCCCTTGGCCCAATTCAACGGAACTCTCATGGCTTCGAGTACATGGGAGACGGCAACGGTGTCCGAATGACAGGCGGCACCGGCGGAGGCCGCGACCTCCAAGCCGATTTCGTCTAAAATCCGATTGGCCTCAAGGTTAAGAAAGGAGATACTAATGGTATTTGGTAAGCGTTTTTCTGCATGACCGTTTAACCGTACCTGCTTGCATTCCCGTCTAATTCCCTCAACCAACCTTTCGCGCATGGTTATCAGATGATCAGCTTTGTGTTGAAGATCACGGCCGGCGACTTCACACGCCTTTCCGATTCCGACAATTTCCAGAACATTTTCGGTTCCGGCGCGCCAACCGAATTCCTGTCCAGCCCCGTGCATGAATTTGGCCGGTGTTGCGCCATTTCGGATGTAAAGTGCTCCGATGCCCTTGGGGGCATAGATTTTGTGACCGGCAACGGAGAGAAGGTCGACACCTAACGCATCAACATCGACCGATATCTTCCCAAGTGACTGAGCGGCATCTGTATGCAAAAGAATGTCATTGTGTTTGGCAACTTCAGCTATTTCTGAAATCGGTTGAATAGTGCCGACTTCGTTGTTGGCGTGCATGATGGTAATCAAAATAGTTTCCGCTTTGATCGCCTTTGAGACATCCGATACGCTAACCATGCCCTCGCGATCAACCGGTAGATAAGTGATCTCATAGCCCTTTTGCTCTAAATATGCACACACCTCCAGTACGGCAGGGTGTTCAATCTGACTGGTAATGATATGATTGCCCTTATCCCGGTAAGTCTGCGCAACGCCCCTGATGGCATGGTTGTTGGATTCGGTGCCGCCGCTGGTAAAGACAAGTTCTTGCGGTTGGCACTTCAGCAGCGACGCAACCTGTTCACGGGCTTTGACGACTGCCTGCTTGGGTTTGCGGCCGTAATAATGGGAACTCGACGGATTGCCGAACTCGTCTTCGAAAAACGGCCGCATGGCAGCAATCACTTCCGGATCGTGGGGGGTGGTGGCATTGTAATCGAGATATATGGGTTTTTCCATAAAGCAATCCGCTCCTTGGTGATGATATGAATAACTTAACAATCTTTATAGATTTGGCAAAAAAAATCCGCGCCTTTGGCGAGAGTGTTAACATACTATTTGTTATTTTCAAAAAGCAAAAGAATTGGATTCTTTCGAAGCCGCCACTAACCCATAAAGAGTAAGTCAACTCAGTCAACAACGTCCCCCTCCTTTTCCCGCTCATCATCAAATCCCTTTCTTAACGGATGGAAACAATGTGGGATCCGTGTGCGGGAGAAACTTAGCTGCGCTGAAACGATTCATAAACTCCTGGTTGACATTGAGTTCGAGGTAGGTGATACGATCACGGATGCGGTCGATTTCGGCGATGTTTTCTGCAGATGTAAGTGCCAGGGTGGCACCGCCAAGGGAGCTGTTTCCGAGCGGTTTATAGGTTTCCCGAGGCAGATCCGGCAACATGCCGATGGTAATGGCTGAGAGGGGATCGATGAATGAACCAAAGGTTCCGGCCACATAAAACGTGTGCAATTCCTTTAGACTCATCCCAACAGATGTGGTGATGGTTTCTAATATGGTATACATGGCAGCCTTAGATCGAATCAGGCTGTCAAGATCCGCCTGGCTGATGGTGAGATCCGACCTGGTGGCGGATTGGTCGGCCGGCACTACAACCAGGTGCAAAAGACTACTTATTTCTTTGAGACGACTGCCGCAAACTGTCGGCACGAATTTACCACGCAGATCGATCATTCCCGATAGATAAAGCTGCGCAGCAAGGTCGATTACCCCCGAGCCGCATATCCCCTTGGGTGGTTTATCTTCAATGGTACGGATTTCAATTTCGTGGCTACTCGGATCAATCGCGATCTTATCGATAACCCCCGGCCCCGCCGTCATACCCATGCGGGTAACCCCGCCTTCCAGGGCCGGGCCGGCGGCTCCGGCACAGGCGATCAACCAGTTTTTATTTCCGACAATGACTTCGGCATTGGTTCCCACATCCACGAGGATAGCGGTTTCATGGTTTTTGTAAAGTTCCGAATACAGAATCCCTGCGATCAGATCGCCACCGAAGTAACTGCCGATATTCGGAAAAATCAGAACTCTGGCCTGCGGATTCACTTGGACGCCGAGGGATTGTGCTTTTACAATCGGCGGCGTATTAACTACCGGAATATAGGGTTCACGGATGATCCAGCGGGGGTTGAGCTCCATGAATAGATGGGTCATGGTGGTGTTGCCGGCGACAGAAATTGCATAGATATTTTGTGGTTCGATCCCCTTGGACCGGCATAACTCGTAAATTTCATGGTTCAGACCGGAGATGATTAGCTCATTGAGTCTTTTCAGGCCTTCTGCCTGGTCGGCATAATGTATGCGA
>JASFJP010000335.1:0-5643 GCA_050121225.1 Desulfobacterales bacterium | reverse complement strand
CGTTCCTGATGCTGTCAAAAAAAATTGGAAGCAATTCATGAATGAATACTTAAAACGACTACTGGAGGCTAAACAGCTTGGTATGATTTCCTTTGGTCGTGATTGGGCTATTGATGAAATTGATCAAATTGCCAAGACAATCTTGGCATCTGTCGATCAATCGCTGTCCGATAGACGATTATTGGCCATTTTTCCCGAACTGATTGGCAGCGAGTCGTATGTTGGAGAGATACTCGATGAAAAAAAATCCGACCTGATGCTTGATTATGTCAACCGAACTGATTTGAACGGAGATCTAAAATTCTTAAATCTAATTATATTACCGGGTGACAGGCCAAATTTTGGATTATTGGTGCTCGAAGACGTAACCGAGCAAGCCTTTGCGTTGCAACAGATAAACCAACAAAAATACGAACTTTTTCTGTATCAACACAATTCCGAATTTCGGAGGCATTTTCTAAGCGACAGTATTTTAGGTGATTCACAGGCTATCAGGGATTTAAGGGAAACGATTCAAAAAGTCAGTCGGATACCCACGACCACGGTTTTGCTGATGGGTGAGACGGGTTCCGGAAAAAATTTGGCAGCGCGTGTTATTCACTATAGTTCCATGCCGGACGACGCGCCGTTTATTGAAATTAACTGCGCGGCGCTTCCGGAGCATCTATTAGAATCAGAGCTTTTCGGATATGAAAAAGGCGCTTTTACGCACGCTGTCGCACAACGGCAGGGATTGTTGGAGGAAGCCCAAGGGGGAACGATTTTTCTGGATGAAATTGGGGAGCTTCCGATAAATATGCAAGCCAAACTACTGCATGTACTTGAAACTAAAAAGTTTCGCCGTTTAGGAAGCAATCAGACCATACACGTCCAATCGCGTATTATATCTGCAACCAATCGCGATTTGCAGCAAGAAGTCAATCGCAAAAAATTTCGGGAAGATCTGTTTTACAGACTTAATGTTGTCTCTGTCAGTCTCCCTCCCTTGCGTGAGATGGGAGAAGATATTATCATTATTGCCACCCATCTACTGAAGATTTTCAACATCGAATTTAAAAAAACGGTTAACGGATTCTCCGATAATGCTAAGCAAGCCATGCTTAACTATTCCTGGCCGGGGAACGTCAGGGAGCTGAGTAACTGCTTAGAACGCGCGATGATTTTTATCGAAAAAGACCGAATCGATGCACGGGATCTGACTTTCTTTCAAGCGCCAGCCCCACAAACCGCCCCAGCCTACCAGGACTGGACGGTCCCCTCCAACGGAATCGTTCTCGAAGAGGTTGAACGTCAACTGATCATTTCTGCTTTAGAGTTAGCCCGCAATAATAAAAGCAAAGCCGCTCGGCTTTTAGGACTAACTCGTGATACGTTGCGATATCGTCTCGAGAAACACCAACTTGAATAATCCGCCCGCGGTATATACCCCGAATATTTAGCTATTTCCCCCGCCCCTCAAAACTAGGTTGTGTTATCATTCTATTCTCTTTTTTAAAATACATATTAATATCAAATCGTTGAAGCAAATATCAGTGATTTTTTTCATTATGGCATGATTTTTGTTTCCTAATGCCATAGGAGGAGCGTATATGAACGTCGTCTGCCCACGTTGTGGCGAAATTATAGATGCCAAAAGGGAAGAGATGATGGGACGTTATATCGCCTGTCGCGAGTGCTGTTATGTTTTTTTTTGGTACACTAACTTGAGAGAACAAAAAACAATCAATATTGAAAAGGGATATCATGAATGTCTGATGAATCCAAAAAGACAGAAATAGAAGATCACGGCGGTACACGTACAGGCACGGATAGAAGAAAAACAGACGAAACCGATAGAGCACCTGAGAGGCGAACGGGTCGGGATCGTCGAAAAGGCTTCGATCGAAGAAGCGATTTGGGCCGAAGAAGGGGAAATGAACGCAGAAATAGCCCAAAACAGCTTAATTTGGAGCCAATTGAACGCAGAGATGTGTTTAGGTCAAAGAAAAATCCTCAAACTAAAAGTTAATATCTCATCTCTCTAAGCATTTCCTCCATTTGTTGTATCCAATCGGTAACGCTCCTCTATTATCATCTCAATGATTTATACCCGACTTAGTTTGTTGTGCAATGATTTATAGATATCTCTGCTTTACTCCTCACGTATATTCATATATGAATCCATGGTCGTCCCGAAAGCTCAAGTCAGTTACACCGGCTTTGAAGATTACCAGATATGACTTTATTACTATTACATCGCAAAACCAGGAGGGTAGATTATGAATACTGAACTTCCCGCGTGTGCAAAATGCGCCATAAAAATCAAGGAACGACTGTGCATGCAAGAAGATGGTAAATCTTCATCCGCGTGCCCGACGAAAAACCATCCTTCAGCTATCGAGAAAGCTCAGGCGGAGCTGCAGAAACCGGAGATTTTAGAATTCGCCAAACAAGCCTCTATTCAAGAAGGAGAGGGGTACGCTGACAAGGATCATGGTTACGAGCACGTGAAACCTATCAAACCGCGTATCGTTGAAACAATCGAATTCGCCCGCAAGATGAATTACCAACGGCTGGGATTAGTGTTCTGCATCGGTTTGTGGAAAGAGGCTAAAGTGGTTGAGAAATTACTGTCTACTGCGAATTTTGACGTAATCTCCGCCCTGTGTAAGCTGGGACGAACTCCGAAAGAGGCTATCGGTGTTCGCGACGATCAGAAAATCAAGATTGGATGCTTTGAGTCCATGTGTAATCCAATCGCTCAGGCTTTTGTCATGAATGCAGAAAATACGGAATTCAATATTGTGATGGGATTGTGCGTCGGGCACGACTCGTTGTTTTTAAAATATGCCGAGGCGCCATGCACGGTTCTGGCTGCTAAAGATCGAATGTTGGGCCATAACCCCCTTGCAGCGATTTACACAATCGATACCTATTATCGCTCACTGCAATAAGAACCCGAATGTTTGCTCTTTTATCTCTGAACGTTTTTGTGACCTTAAAATTTATTCTACTACCGAAATTCAAAGTTCATCCCACAGGCGCAAACCGGCGATTTTTTTGAAATCGATCAAAGTTTTTTTCACTGCCAGTCCTCATGATGAACACCTCGGAGATCCTTTGTTTTTTTTTCAAATTCCGTGAGATCTGAAGCCGACCAGATTCCGCTATTTCTTACTTGACAGAATAATTGCCTAATGCTATTAGGTAAATAAACTAATATAAATAGAATTTTAAATATTATAAATAATATAAAACATTTAAAAGCTTAATGATAATAATAAATATAGTTATAAAATACTAATTTGTGAAATATTTTTCTGTTAATCCCACTTCGGTTTACCAATTTTTTCAGTAAGTATCTTATAAAGATGTTATAAATAGCATTCGGTTAAATTAAACATATAATAGCAATAGGTTATAAATTATTTAAAAGAATAAACTCGCAATTTCCGAATAGGCACCGGTCACTTAGGCATGGCCAAAAACAATTCTAAAGAACATACTCGCGAACGCATCATCAATTCTGCCAAAAAGCTGTTTTCCGAACAGGGATATCAGAAAACAACCGTCGTTGATATATCCAAACAAGCAGGACTGTCGGAAGCCGCCCTGTATGAATATTTCCAGGGTAAAGAAGATCTGCTTTTAACGATCCCCGATCTGTGGGTTTCAGAACTGTTGCGGGACCTCGATGAGCAGTTATTCGGCATCCAGGGTTCAGTGAACAAATTACGAAAATATCTGTGGTGGTATATGCGTCGCGTCGAGCAGGCTCCGCTGGATGCCAAGATTGTATATCTCTTTCTAAAAACCAATGCCAATTTTCTTAGTACCGAAGTGTATTCCAATGTCAAACAACTCTATTCTTATCTCGTCGAGATCTTTGAAGAAGGTTGTAAGACCGGTGAAATGAAACCGGACCTCAACCCGAGGCTGGCCAGGGATATTTTTGTGGGAACTATGGATCATATCATTACCAGGTGGCTGTTGAAGGATATGTCCTATTCCCTTTTTGATAATCTCGAGAAGACGTTTAAACTTTTGGTGGATGCATTTAAAGCCAATCATTCAAACTAGGAGGAGGGTGTAAATATGGCCAAAGTACTATTTGAATGGGATTATTCAGACTACCCGGGTGCCAAAAGATACCCACACCTGTTCACGCCGATTCAGCTCGGCAATCTCCACGTGCCGAACCGCATCAAGTATGCGGCGACCGAGGAGAATTTGAACGGTCGTGATGGTTTCATCACGGATTCCGGTGTGGGCTATATGCGGGAGCGAGCTAAAGGAGTTGTTGGTGGTCTTTGTTTTATGCAGGGTGTTTACATGGATGAGGCCGGCAAAGGGCAGGGGTACGTCGGTCAAGCGGCCGCCTGGGATGACAAATTCATACCGGGCTTGAAGCGAATCGCCGATGCGATTCATGAACAACGTGCCATCGCCGGATTTCAGCTGATGGATTGCGGGCGTGTCGGTGCCGTGGAAGTTGAAAGTGGTCACGGTCCTTCCACAGTTCCGCAGCGGCTTCGAATTTTTAAACCCATGTACGAAATGACAAATGCCGAAGTCAAAGAAATGATTCAACAACACGTTGATGCGGCCAAGAGAGGTATCGAGGCCGGTTTCGACGCCATGGAGATTTCTGGCATAGTAGGCTACCTGATCTCCAATTTCATCTCCAGCTACACCAACCGTCGTACCGATGAATACGGTGGTGATATTCGGGGTAGAATGCAGGCGGTGGTTGAAATTATTCAGGGAGTCAAAGAGGTTTGCGGTCCGGATATTCCGGTAGGTATCCGTCTGTGTTCCGAAGAATTACTGGATGATGTGCGCGGAAACACACCGGAGGAATCCATGGAATCCTATAAAATTGCCGCAGAAGCCGGAGTTGATTATATCAGTTGCACGCTGGGATGGCAGGAATCAATTTATCCGGTTATCAGCCGCGATATTCCCATGGGTAACTGGGTCCACTTGGCTAAACGCGCCAAAGAACATGTGAATGTTCCGATCCAGATGGCTTACCGTTTGTTTAAACCTGATTTACCCAATGAGAAAATCGGCGCGGGAGAGTTGGATTTTTGGGAAATGTGTCGGCCTATGATTGCGGATCCGTTGATGCCTAAGAAAGTGCTGGAGGGCAAAGAGGAAGAGATTCGCCACTGTGTGGCCTGCAATCTTTGTCTGGCGAGACTGTTCAGAGATGCACCGATGACGTGCTATATCAATCCAATCTGCGCGCATGAGGCGAACCCGGAATTTACCGATCCACCGATGGCAGAAGAGGAAAAAGAAATTATGATTGTCGGTGCCGGACCGGCTGGATTGGAATGTGCCTACATGGCAGCCCAAAGAGGCCATGAGGTCCATGTATACGACAAACGCGACGTTATCGGCGGGACCTTGAATGAGGCCAAGAATGCACCCTATGGTGATGATGAGCTTTGGACATGTGTGGAGTATCAGAAGGTTATGTGCGAAAAGGCGGGAGTTGAGTTCCATCTGGGAATGGAGGTAACCGACGACCTTATTGAGGAGGAAATGCCCGATTCAGTTGTACTGGCGACCGGCCCTGTCTATCCTAAAATTGAGATGTCCGGTGGAGATTCGGACAAAGTCGTTACGCTTTTGGATGTGATGAACGGCAATGTGGAC
>JASFJP010000334.1:0-5696 GCA_050121225.1 Desulfobacterales bacterium | reverse complement strand
TTCACTCTGTTGGCAATAATCGCCACGGAGGGGTCAACAAAATGATCCGGTAGATCAACCCCGCTGATATCAAGCACTACGGGAAAATCACCGAAGAAATCCCAGACGTTCTTGTAGAAGTCTAAAACTTTCTCCGGTCCGGCTCCGCCCGCAACATCACCATAGCTGCAATCCCCGAGCGGTTTGTGATCAAGCAACTTCGCCCTGTAGTCCTCATCTCGCAGCACCAAAAGCTCTCCCTGTATATCTCCGCTCGCATCTCCCGCCGTGTAAACAAAAATAAGGGTCTCGTTGGCTAGGGTTACGACTTTGGGAGATCCGCTGGTAAAGCCGTTATCCGGAAAGACGTAGGCCCACTTGGTTTTACCGAATTGATCGACTTTATGGAGTGTGCTCCCCATTCGCTCATCTCCGATCAGCCGACTAGTGATAACATAAATATCGCCGGAATCCGAAACGGAAGGGGAAGAAAAGATCCGCGTAACGGAATCGGTTGCTCCCAAAGCGCGCTGCCACTTTTCACTTCCATCCTCAGTGCGTATTGCCACAAGTTTGCCGTCCGTAGTGCCTACATAAAGGACTTCTCTGCTTTGAAAATCATATCCGATAACCGGCGAGGAACTGGTAACCTTGTAAGGCGCTGAAGTCCAGGTGGAAGAAAGCGCGAATCCACTGTTAATCTGCTGAAAGCCCTGACTCCCAAGATCGCCGTGAAAATGCCCCCATCGTGAGGGTTTGCTATACGTACAGCCAATCAGAACCCCCACCATGTAAAGTAATACCAGATGACGCAGAGACGTGCTCATGTTTTCATCCTTCCATTGTCATTAGGATTTAATTTTCGCAGGCAAATAGCTATAAAGGCTTCCGGCCAACGTAACGATCGTATCCAGAATATATTCCAACAACGGTGGATTAATCAAGAGCGGATTGAGAATTAAACAGAATTGATCTTGAAAAGCAGGGGCTGCAGATTTAAACCATATCGGCGAATTCAGCTTCCAGATCTTGTCGAATTTCGAAGTCTAATGATTTTATGTTGGGAAATAGATCCGTTAAAATTTCTTTGGCCTTTTCGAGGTTAATGAGGGCCTGGGAAATTTTTTGACTTTCAGTTTTCGATAGGCTCAGCTGTTCTGTGATTTCAGCGATATCGTCACTAATGAAATCAAACTCGTTGATAACACGTAAAAAATCTTCAGTTTGCACAACAGTTCTCCTTTCGTACACATCTCCACCATGGACTAATTGCAATTTTATATAGATTTCAACAAACTATAGGTAACTGCATTATCCTCTCGACATGGAGATTATCGGCACAAACGCGAACTGGCTTAAGCTTTTTTTAACCTTATTTCATGATTCTGCTGTGGGGATGCTTCGCCTTCCATTCCCGCCAGCGGGTATCTTCTGAGGCAAGCTTCGGCAACCAGCGTTGAAAATAGACTCCCTGGATACCCATCAGTCCATCCGCGTAGGGATACCAAAGGGAGCTGGTTCCTCGGTCATATAAAACAAAAGTTCGCTGATAGGTCCACCCTGAGGGGACGAGGGTTAGGGTTTGACCGTCGATTTCACGACTGTACACAGCCGCCAAATCAATCAGCGGTCAGTATGCGGCGGCAATCGGCCGTTCACCAATAGTGCTGTTGGCGATTTCAAGGCGCCAGAGCCTGCGAACGGAGTATGCATTGGCTTCTTTACCGTCAGATATTCCGATAACCCGCGCGTTCTTGGCAAGGTTACGGTCATCAATTGTTAAAACAGAATAAAAATATTTAATACCAGAGACTTACGAAGCATCTCAGATCTCCACTAATTTAATGTTTATGGTGTAACATCAATCCTGTCCAATTTGTCGCACTTATGGTAAATTTCTTACAATTTGATGGATGATTGGCGGGTCTATTCGGATGGAATGATTACAAATCCAGTCGTTCGTATTCAACTCCGACGTTGTAAAAAAAAGCTTGCGAATCTGCCAATGGTTTGCACCATCTGACTGTCGCATGATACCGGTGTGACATTGCATGGACATTTGCATCCCGGGGAAAATTTTCCAACATAATAACAATCTCGTCACCGGGCTCCAGGGAATAACCGGCTTCGAAACACATGCCTTTTTTACAATAATTCCGGATAGTAGCGCCATATACCCTATCTGAATTCTGAAAGGCGTAAAGAACAGGCGCTTTATGGGGAAAACGATTGGTTTTTCTCATATCAATTTGTCTCATCTTTACCTCCCTCCCCCCAGTGATTATCGATTTTAGGATTTAAAAGTATCGATTGCTTATTTAAACCGATTACCGCTCAAACCTTCATCGCCGACCCAGTAAAATTAGAGCTTCTACAAACAACGAGATGGGTGTGGTCAAGCTATACTGCTCCTTATCGGAAGTGGGAGTGATCGCACAGAAATTATAATCAGAAGGGATGTGAGCTTCAGAAGGTAACGTTGTGTGACGAAGGGTATGTTGGGACCGCTTTCACGTCGTTGCTTGCTATACAGTTAATATTAAACAAAGCCTTGCACGTGTCAATTATAAAAAACCGGCTGCCTGGAAAAGCTGGCCCGCATTTACGATTCCTAAATAGAGGCGTTTGCTTCATTTTGTAGTGGTTTTGCCAGACCATTCTGAAATGTTTGGTACGAGTTCCTCGATTATCACCCTCCGTTCCGCCGGGGATAAATTTCGGATCAGACGAATTTTCTGACCGCTATAGGCATTACTGTTATCAAGATAGAAAGTCTCAATTGTGGTTTTATTTTGCTCAAATTCGTGTTACGTCGTGCCTTATTTCAACTCTCCAAGATATTGAACGAAACGTCTATGTCTGCAGCAAACCATTTTACTAAATCAGTTCCGTTTGACCAGGCTTATTGGGTTGTTCCCGACAAATTCATGGCCGGTTGTTTTCCGGGATCCGTGGACCCCGAAGAAGCGCAAAGGCAACTAAAAAGCCTCCTGGATCACGGTATTCGCCATTTAATCAATCTGATGGCACCCGGTGAGGTCAACCGTTTTGGAACACCGTTTGTGCCTTACGAGAATCGTATCATAAAACTGGCACAGGCCGCCGGATGCCGGGTTAGCGTTGATCAGATGCCCATAAAAGATATGGGAACCCCAAGCCGACTCGAAATGGGACGAATCCTGGATCAAATCGATCGCTGTATCCAATACAACAAACCGGTGTACGTGCACTGTTTGGGCGGTATTGGGCGCACAGGAACAGTGGTCGGCTGCTACCTCGCCCGGCACGGATTTGCGTCCGATCAAGAGCTCCTACGTCAGCTGCAGGAACTTAGAAAATGCACCACGACTCATTGTCGGATGTCCCCGGAGACCAGCCAACAGATTGAATTGGTGCGTTCATGGGTGAAAGGGGAGTAAACAAATTGACCCCAACGAATATAGATCCTGTTGAATTCGCATCGAAATTGGCCGCGGCAGCAGTTGGAGAGGTGCAGACCAACAAACCCTTGGCGCCTTACACCTCATACAACATCGGTGGTCCGACAACGCTATGGGTGGCGCCGAGCACAACAGACGGCGTCGCCCGTGTTCTTGAAATTGTTAAAGAGACAGGGCTGCCGCTATTTGTTCTTGGCCGCGGCACCAATCTGCTGGTTTCGGACAACGGATGGGAGGGAGTGGCACTCTATTTGGGTGACAATTTCAGGGGCATTACATTTGAAAACACGGAAGCAAATGTTTTATCCGGCACTTTATTAATGGATGTCGTGCGAGCGACAATAGAAAAGGGATTGGCCGGCATGGAGTTGATGGCAGGGATCCCCGGGAGTATTGGAGGAGCACTTCGTATGAATGCGGGGGCCTTCGGTCAGGAAATCGAAGGTGTCACATCATCTGTCAGTGGTTTTCGCAGAGACGGTTCCGCATTCCAAGCTGAGCGCGAAAATATCGACTTCAGCTATCGCCGGGCTCCGGATCTGGAGGACGTCATCATCACTTCCAGTCGTTTTAGCTACCAGGAAGCCGATGCAGCAATGTTGGAAGCCCGGATGCACGACATCCTTTCGATGCGGACAAAAAAGCAGCCACTGAAATTTCCCTCATGCGGTAGTGTATTCAAACGACCGGCCGGTTATTACGCCGGTGCGCTAATTGAGGAAGCCGGATTGAAGGGGGAGCGTGTCGGAGGGGCCATGGTGAGTCAAAAGCACGCCGGATTCATTCTAAATTTAGGCGACGCCACCGCAGCTGATGTCTACACCTTGATTCGAAGGATCGAAGACCAAGTATTTAGGCGCTTCGGCGTTCGACTCGAACGTGAGGTAAAGCTGATCGGTGAGTTTGAAGGACAGAGTGAATCCAGTTAGCAATTGGAAACTGACCCCTTTTTTCATCCCTCTGGCGATTCAGGCTGCTTCTCGGGCTTTTTCTTATCCTTTGGTAGCCATGGTTACCTCGCGGGGAACAGGCGAGCCGCTGCATTTGGCCGGTTTGGAGCAATCCACGACTGTTATGTTTTTCCTGAGTATTTACTCGGTACCGTGGGATTAACCTTGGGCAGTTTAGCATCAAGGTCGGCCAAATAAGATGATGCTATTGCGTGAAACCACTCAATACGGAAAACAGACTTCCGACCTATATCAGCCTTCTTCCCAGTGTATACATTCTACAGGGCACGTATCCATGGCTTCCTCGATACAATCCTCTGGACCGCCTTCGGGCATAATGACCTCAGCTTTTTCTTCGGTTTCATTAAAAACAAAAACCTCAGAGCACAATTCCACACAACTCTCGCAGCCGATGCATTCATCGGCATCTATGACGACTCTTTTTCCCATAGCACAAGCTCCTGTCTAATTTTATTTTTTAAAATGAGATCAACCAAACACATTAATCCCCTTCGCTGCATCCCGTTGAGTCCAAACTAATGGTCTTTTCGAAATAATCAAGGTACAATTTTTCAAATAGTCTAATGTTACCTCGCCGTCATCACTTAACCTAAGACAAGAAACTAAGTTCTCAATTTGCCGAAGCAAATCGGTAACTATTTATTTGAAATGGAATAACTGCCGGAGCTATATCCTATTGCGTTCTTTCAACCGATCTGTTACGGTGGCATTAAAATTTACCAGGCAACAGCCTGGCTAATGCTGTAAAGGAGATGTCGGTGATGGCGGACGGACAAAACAATGATGTCGATTTTAAAATAGACCGCTCAAATCTTTATCGCGAAGAAACATTTACGGATTTAAAAGTTGGTGCGATTAAGCGTCTCACTCCGGTAAAACCGGACGGCTCGGAGGATAAATCGCGCAAAACTATTTTTGTCGGTAATACAAATCTAATATCACCCAACGGACCGGTACCGATTCAAAATGTCATCAAGGCCAAAGAACTCCAGCAGGCCATTAAAAAATTTCCAGAGGCAATGCAGGAAGCCATGGAGCGATTAATCGAAGAGGCTAAAAAATACCAGGAAGAAAAGGAAATGGAGCAGTCCCCTATTCAAAGTCCCGAATCGCGCATCATAGTCCCCGGAAGATAACCACACAGTAACCGATAGCCAATTTTTCTACTTTGAAAGGCATCCTATGTTGTCCGGATTGGATGCCTTTTAAATCTGAGCATAGATGAACACAGTTTCGCCAGCTTTTACCTAATCCATAGGCGCAAAAGGGCTGTATAATCTGTGCGCATACGCCGTCTCTTTGGAGT
>JASFJP010000333.1:0-5696 GCA_050121225.1 Desulfobacterales bacterium | reverse complement strand
TGGCCGCTAACAATAATACCGGTGGGTTTCGGTAACAATCGCATGATGGAAAGAGCCGTGACACTCTTGCCGCAGCCCGACTCTCCCACGAGTCCCAATGTTTGCCGCTTTTTAATCTCAAAGCTGACGTCATCCACCGCTCGAATGCGACCGCCTTCGGTGTCAAATGCTGTGACAAGATTTTTAACCTGTAAAATGATTTCGTCACCCACCATAGCCATAATCACCCAGGATGAAAGTCTAGGCCTCTACCTAATCCGAGTTCCAAATTCGAAACACCCGTATCTCGTGCCTTTCAACTCGCAACGCGCAGCATGTATAACGCGACTCACTCATTGCTTCATTTTGTAAGTTTCATCAATAATGGTCGCCGGCGGCAACTTTTTCTTTTTTTTCATCATCCGTTTGGTTTCTTCATGCAGTTGCTGATCATACCAAAAAAGTCCGCCCGTACCCGCGCTGAAAGGGCTAAAAAGACTTGTGGATTCTTTTGTACCGGGAATTTCCGGCAAACGCCACCAGCGCCAGTATGCCTGGCGAACATAGGGCGCCGTGGAAGTCGGGACAAAGGCGCCGATGTCATGGATGATTTTTTGAATCTTCTGGGAAAGCTCAATCCGTTCCTGCGCTTCCAAGGAATTGCGATAGGCTTCAATCAACCTGTCCAACTCAGGATCATCGGTATTGGTCACATTGTTGGTTCGCGGTTTGTGGGCATTGTCCGAATGCCAGCTTTGCCAGTATGAGGGCCTTAAACCGGTGCTAAAACCCATCCAGACGGCCTCCTGATTACTTTCGCTGATTTTCTTATACCAGGTGCTGGGATCCAGTTTTTGAAGCCTTAATTCTACGCCTGCCTTTTTAGCCTCTTCTTTCAAGACCACTAACTTCGGCGTGTGATGATCGGACCCGTAAAGAACCTCCACGGAAAAGCGACGTCCGTTTTTATCCCAGATGCCGTCATCGCCTCTTTTCCAGCCGGCTTTTTTCATGTAATGGTCGACTTTTGCCAGGTCGAATCTACGGGCCTTAATCGTGTTGTTGGAGTAGGGACCGTAACCGACAAATCCATGTTCGAGTCTGAAATAGTCATTGCGCAGGACCTTTTCGATCACCCTTTGGATATTCATGGCGTGCGCAAAAGCATAGCGTACATTTATGTCTTTAAAAATCTCTTTATCCTGATTGAGCCACAGCCCGAAAGGCGATCGCCGGGTATCATTATAGAACCATATCCTATTCACATACCCGTTCTTGATAACCGGGGTATCACTTTTAACATGCCAGTATTTGGGTAAGGTCATACCAAAGACATCCACGCGGTTTTTTTTGAAATACTCCCATTCGAGATTGTCGTCTCGCACCACCGTGTAAATGACATTGTTCACATTGAAACGATTTTTAAAATAATGAAGGTCCCGGGCCCACCAATCCCTTTTGCGTTTAAATTTGACATACTTGCCTTTCTTGAAATCGGAAATTTGATAGGGCCCTGTGTTCGGCACCACTTTCCAGTTATACTTTCTGACAAAATCTTCGCCGAGTTGACCGAAAAAATGACGAGGAATCGGCCCGATACCAGTAATCAAGTGCAGATCCGGTTGGGCTTTGGTGCTGGCAACCGCCAGGGTGTGATCGTCATAGACAATAACTTTGTCGATTTCTTTGGTGTAGTAATCGTTGTACCAGGGGGCAACGATCTTTTTGGAACGCATAAACTCCAGGGTATAGGCAAAGTCATGGGCCGTCACCGGCATACCATCGGACCAGCGCGCCAGAGGATTCAGCTTAAAATACATGGTCTTTTTGTCTTTGCCGTAGGCCCAGTGGGTCGCCAGCTCAGGCAAAATGTTCATGGTATTGGGATGCAGACCAATCAGGGAAAGTTGATTGCCGAGAATAGCGCTTCTGAAGGTCGTGTTTGAATCCGGACCCACCGTGCGAAAAGTTAAGGGAAAACTCTTGATGGCAACTTTAAAAGTGCCGCCTTTCTTAGCTTCCGGTGAAGCGTAGAGCGGATCGAAATTGTTGGTCAGCCACTTGAGGTCGCCGGGAGGCTCCTCTTTAGAAATTTCTGCTTTAAATATTTGATCTTCTGATGCAGCGCTGGCTTCAGTAGTGCCGGTGGCTTCCGTAGGGCTGTCAGAGCACGAAATTGTAAATACCGCGGGCAGCAAACTCATCAATGCAAAGATTAACGCCGGTCCTAATCGCCTGCGCTTTTCCCTTTCGGTCATTATAATATTCCCATGGTTTAATGGTCACTCATAAGTTGTGTGCATTTTAGGGTCGAAGGCTTCCCGGATAGCTTCTCCGATAAAGGTGACCGCCATCAACGTAATAATCATCGCCAAAATGACCGACCCGCCAATCCACCACGCATCAAGGTTGGCCCATCCTTGTTGAAGCAGTTCTCCCCAGCTGGGCGTCGGCGGGGGAAGACCGAATCCTAGATAATCCAGAGAGGTAAGCGCCACTATCCCCCCTGAAACTGCAAAGGGCGCGAAGGTGACGATGATGGCAATCGTATTGGGTATGATATGCTTGAATATAATTCGGAAGTCGGTGGCTCCCAACGCCTTGGCGGCCAAAGCATACTCCCTTGCCTTCTCCTTGTAGGTGATGGTTCGCATGGTCCAGGTGATGCCGATCCATCCGAAAAAGGCCATAATCACGATCAGCATAAAAAAATTGGGAACCACGATCGAAGAAATAATAATAATAACATAAAGAAAGGGAATGTTGGACCAGATTTCAATAATGCGTTGAAAAATCAGATCGAATTTCCCCCCCCAGAAACCCATGGCACAGCCGATGCTGACCCCCACCGCATAATTGAATGCCAGGAGCAGCAGCGAAAAGAAGATCGCAATCCTGAAACCATAGACCAGGCGTGCCGCAATGTCCCTTCCAATGGTATCGGTTCCGAAATAATGCTTTTCCTCAATGGAGGGTGGGAACGGCGGAAACTGGCCCTCTTTGAGGTCATTTTCATAGGCATCATAGGGTATCAGCGGCATCACAACCCAGTTGCCATTACCCTCGGTTTCAAACTGTTTGGCCAGTTGTCGGTAGTTGGCCTCGTACCTGTAGTCCAGACCGAATACGGTACCGGGGATCATATCGCCATAGGTCGGAAAATAGTAGTTTCCATTGTAATGCACCAACACAGCGCGTTTATTCACCAGGACCTCGGCAAAAAAAGATGCCAAAATCATAATCAGAATCAGGATAAAGGAGTAGTAACCCCGTTTTATGGATTTAAAACGCCTGAGCTTTTTTATGGTTAAAGGATTCAGCTTCATTACTCGAATTTGACCCTTGGGTCCACTAGGGCCACACAGATGTCCGAGAGAATGTTGCCGATCATAAACAGCAGCGAGGAGATCACCAGGATCCCCATAACCACCGGATAATCGCGATCAACAACCGATTCGTATCCAAGCAGCCCCATTCCGTTAATGTTGAATACCGTCTCGATTAGAAAAGACCCCGATAATATGATCGAAATGTTGTTTCCAAAACTCGTCGCTATCGGTATCAGGCTATTCCTGAATGCATGCCTGAAGACGGCTTTTTTAAATGGCAGCCCCTTGGCAATAGCGGTGCGCACATAGTCTGAGGCCAAATTGTCCATGAGGGTATTTTTCATCAGAAACGTCATCACTGTGAAGGAGCCGATCACATAGGCCATCAGCGGCAAAGCGGTGTGCCGGGCGATATCCAGTATTTGGCCGATCAAGGTAAAATCCTCAAAGTCATCACTGACCAGACCGCCAAGGGGAAAAATTTCCCAGTGGGATGCAAACAATACCAGCATCAATACACCGACAACCCAGCCGGGAACGGCATATCCGGTAAACACGACCACGGATGAAAGGTTGTCAAAAATGCCTTTGTGCTTGATAGCTTTTATAATCCCCAGGGGTATGCAGATACTGTAGACCAGGATCAGTGATAGTATTCCAAAATACAGTGATATCGGTATTCTCTCCCTGATCATGTGCCATACCGGATCGTAATAGCGGGTTGAAACCCCCAGATCGCCGCTTAACACCTTGCCCAGCCACAAAAAATAGCTGGCAAGCACCGGTTTATCGAAACCGTAATATTTCTTTAGCTCCTCGATTTGCTCGGCGCTTAGGGGTTGGCTTTGCTCATTGGCTTTCCCGGAAGATGTTCCGCCTTCGATACTCGGCATCTGCTGGATCTGGGCTATGATCCGTTCAATGGGACCACCCGGAACAAATCGGGTAATCGTAAATACCAAGATGGTAATCCCGAGGAAGGTTGGAATGATCAGAATAATACGCCGGATAAAATATGCGGTCATAGACTACCTTTTGAATAGTTTCCCCGGAGCTCCAGATGAATTTAACCACCGCAGAAGCTGGTTTGGTCAATTGACAATTCTGATTATCAGCAATGAAAATGAGATTCTTTGTAGCGTATGTCAACGCCGGACTAAGGGGTTTTATTGTGGCGTTTCCGGATATCTGTACCGCAAAAGAATGGAAGAAAGACACCATTCGACCGGGAGCGGGATTCTGTGAAGTTGTTCCAGCTGTTTCCTTAGATGGAGAAAAGGTTTACCAATAACATCCATCGACCCTACCCCAGAAAGATTCCAGATTCGAAATAATTCATCAACACATAACCATATATATATCAGAATGGTTATTTTTTCAAGATATTGAAGATAGTTACAATTTTAATTTCTTGACTCTTAAATGCTAAATTTTTATGTTATTAATCAGCCAACCAAATCCAGAAAGGTTTCAAATTGGTGGAAGCAGAGGTGAACACACCTAAAACAGAACTCGAAAAGCGGATCGGCAACCTGCAACATCAACTGAATACAAAAAATCTGGAGGCCGCCCTGATTTTGCAGCGAGCGGACCTGTTCTATTTTACCGGAACGGTCCAGCAGGCCCATCTCTATGTGCCGGCAAAGGGAGAGCCCTTATTGATGGTCCACAAAAGCCTTGAGAGGGCTCTGGCAGAGTCTGCATTAGATAAAATCATTGCGCTCGAACCAAAACTGATTTTTCCCGGTGAAGGCGTTGTTGGCATCGAGAATACCCACGTCGTCACAGAAGATGGGTTAGAGCAACTGGGCAGTTTCGATGAACAGATCATCATCGTTTAGGGTGCGATATCTCCTCAAAAAAAGCATGTTGTCTTTTCCTTGAACCCTTAAACACTGACAGCAACAGAGGTAAAATACATCATGACACCCAATGTATCAGCCAAGGAACTAAGGAATCTCATCCGCAGCAGCAAATGGACGACTCCCACATCCGGCGCCGCGCCGGGTTTTGTGCAGGCCAACTTGGTCATACTGCCTAAGAAAGCCGCATTTCATTTTTTATTGTTCTGTGTTCGAAACCCCAAGCCTTGTCCGATTTTAGATGTCCTTGAACCAGGTCAGACCCAACCCGCCATTGCTGCGGGAGCCGATCTGCGCACCGACCTGCCCCGCTATCGAATTTTTGAACATGGCAAATTCGTACATGAGGTTGACGATATAACCGAATTTTTCAATGACGACATGGTGAGTTTTCTTTTGGGTTGTAGTTTTTCATTTGAAAACGCCATGCTGACGGCCGGTCTTCCGATCCGGAACATGGAAGAAGGCAAAAACGTCTCCATGTACACCACAAATATAGCTTGCAATCCTGCAGGGCCCTTCTCCT
>JASFJP010000332.1:0-5711 GCA_050121225.1 Desulfobacterales bacterium | reverse complement strand
GTGCCAGCAATTGACAATTCTGAAAACCCTGTGATACTCGAATATTATCATCATACATTTCGATATCGAATAAAATAGAATGTACCAGATATTTATGGTTGGTTAATATCAAAAAGAAGAGGACCTTTATTTAAATGTGAAGTCCTCGGCGAACAAGGAGAAATCATAATCTATGTTTGATTTCGAAAAAGGTAAGATCCGATTTATTCGCGGCGGAAAATATCCCCAGAGCAACAGCGTCCTGATTGATGATAATATTCGCGCCGTTATTGACCCTGCCTGCAGTGAAGAAAAGCTATTAACAATTCACAGGGAGCGACCCATTGAAGTGGTCATAAACAGCCATGGGCATGAAGATCACATTCTATATAATTGGCTGTTTCCAGATGCGCAACTCTGGATGCATAAACTGGATGCAGGTGTTTTCAAAGATATGGACGTATTTATACATCAGTTTTTTCCCCCAGAGGAAATGGATAAAAAAACGCTTGCCACCTGGACTCAATTCTTAACAGAGGTCGTGAAATACCAGCCCAAAGAACCGGATCGTTTGTTAGAAGACGAAGAAATTCTTGATTTCGGTCAAACCCGCGTTCAGGTGCTGCACACCCCGGGACATACGGCAGGACATTTAGCATTTCATTTTTTAGATGAGAGTGTAATTTTTTTTGCCGATTTAGATCTGGTGAAATTTGGCCCCTACTATGGCGATAACGCCTCCAGCATAGATAATACTATAAAATCTTTACAACGCTTGGCTAAAATAGAGGCTGAGATTTATCTGGTCTCCCATGGGAAAGAAGGAATTTTGGATGGCGATCCAGCTCATATCCAGCGCTATATAGACGTAATTTACCAAAGGGAAGAAAAGCTCTTGACCTTTTTGGCTTCAGGACCAAAAACACTGCAGGAGATCACCGCCCATGGCATCATTTATGGTGGACACAGGCTGGCAAATGGAATCTGGGACCTGATTGATAGTGAAAAATCGATGATGCTAAAACATCTTGACCGTCTGGAGCGAATCGGTAGCGTTAAAAAAGAAAACGGCACATACAAACTTAGCGGACAATAGTTCCGATGACCTGCTTTAAAATTAATTTTGATTTTGTAAACGAATCGATAGGGAGCCGACATCTTTTAGGCTTTTTGCTGAACATGTCAGCAATTGACAATTCTGAAAACCATGTGATACTCGAATGTAATCACCACACATTTCTATAACTGTCGAATTATCGATCATGGCAAGTTATTCCTAAATCTATCTTTGTAATCATCCCTACTACGTTTTAATTTGTCTTGAAATCAAGTGCCATGTAAACATATACGGAATAATTAAAATACCTTTAATTTAATCAACCATTATGAACACTTATAAAATCCTACTATGGCTTACTCACAAATTATAAGCATAGGCTCAAAAAAATGCTTGACAACAATGCATCTGATGAATTTTAATGTTCCCGTAATTAAATAGCATAAAACTAAACCAATCTGATCGGTAAAACCAGGACAAAGCGGATCTCACCTATGGGAGGGTGAGAAGAATGCAAATTGTCTTAAATTTAGGGCCGAGTCGTCTTTCATAGGTGGCTTGGCTTTTTTTTCTCGTCAGGGGGGTTGAAAGCTGACCATTAGTTATCCTGAATCCAAACTGCACTCTCCTTCTTTTCATTCTGAACTTCTGTACAGAATCGGATTGTCTTCCTCCTGATCGTCAAATAATTTCATAAAATTCCGGACGTTTTTTTCGCTCTGACAATCAACAAAAGAGAGCTGTTTGATGTCAATCTCTTGGGACCGTGACATCCAATTTGTGCAAGCGAGATTACTGGTAGTCGTTTGCATCTTTTTGATTCTCGCTTTCCTTTCACCAAACTTTCATCATCACGAGGATGAAACGAACCATGAAACATGTCTAATTTGTATTCTGGTTGAAAGTCTTTCCGGTTTTTTAAGCTTTGGACCACCATCACTAATAAGGCACACAACATTCTCTTTACCTATCGTTCCTTGTCAGCACTTTTGCTTTAGTCACGCCCAGTTTTTTTACTACTCCC
The DNA here is from genome assembly GCA_050121225.1 of Desulfobacterales bacterium. Lineage (GTDB taxonomy): Bacteria > Desulfobacterota > Desulfobacteria > Desulfobacterales > JAFDCJ01 > JAFDCJ01. The sequence goes on along the minus strand of JASFJP010000332.1, from coordinate 3,651 downwards.
GTTCACCTCCTTTTTATATGCTTACAGCAACAGATCCCTTTCAAAAATCGAAAACATGTAACATATAGCGGTTATGGAGAGGTGGGTTTTTATTGTTCCACGAATATTGAAATGCGATCAATCAAACAGACTCATTAATAAATTGGAGGTATCGTTATGCTAAAAAAAATCATAATACTGGTATTATCATTCGTTTGTGTATTGGGATTTTCAACCTTGGGTCTAACGGCCAAGGTTCCTGCTCCCGAAAAGGGAGGAGATGGGTTCAAAGCAGCAAGCCTGGAAGAAGCAAAGAAGCTTCATGAAAATGGTGCGACTATAATTGCATGCCACAGCCATACGACCGATTTCATGAAAGGTCATCCTCCCGGCACTATACACATAACGTGTTTGGTTCCTAAAGACCACAAACGCACTGATTTACCGCTCAGCGAGGTTAATTTTGACATCACACAGCTTCCAAAAGACAAAACAACTCCAATCGTAACCTATTGCGCATCAAATACATGATGGAAATCCTATCACTCCGCCAGGTTGGCGGTTGCTAACGGTTACAAGAATGTCTATTGGATGAGAGATGGTATCAAAGGTTGGAAAAATGTGGGATACGCCACAGTAGGCAAGACAGATCTTCTTAATGATTTGATTGATGTAAATAAAACTGATTTCTCCGCCCTGCTTATAACCGAAAAAGACGCGAAAAAACTAAAGAACTGCTGTTTTGTCGATTTTCGTAAAAAATCAAAATATGAACAAAATCATATCAAAGGCGCCAATCATGTTGATTATAAAAATATGTTCTCTAAACCTATGATGGAGGAATTAAACAAAAGCGATAGCCTGGTAATAATCCATGATGTCCAAGCAGTTTCAGGTGTTATTGCCATGACCTTGAAGCTAATGGATTATCAAAATGTATATATATTGGAATAATTTTAACCGGCTATTCGTTATGAGGTAATCGCCGATCTTAGCTATCCACCAATAATCGATAGCATAGAATTCCTTTACGAGCTCAATTTATTAGGCTACTGATACATCGGCAGTTGCAGGGTTAGTAATGACCCTGCAACTATATTCAAAGTAACAATATCTATTTATGGAAGGTTTATAGACCTTTAAAATCCTGAGATAGCCATTTTATATATACTATTTTTAGTAAGTCGTGCTACTGGCAAGAGTACATGTAATCGGGACTCCATCAAATTGGGGGAAACTTAGCCTATATTTCAGCCATATTAGAGGTTTTGATGGTCAACTCATCCCACCACAATGAAAGGAGCTTCTCAAATGTCTCCCGAAATATCCACATGTAAGATTACTGTACTCAACAGAACTCTCAACCAGGACTTGATCGATGAATACCTCTGTGCCTGAAGACTTTTGTGCTCAATGTGCGTGGGCTTGGGCAGATATACACGAAGATATCTTGACTGTAGCGATGAGGGCCAATATGCCCAGGATCAGGCAATCTGGTACTGTCATCACCGGCTGCCTGGATTGGCTCAGGCTGCTAATCTTCAAGGTTGAGAGGATAGATCATGCCTGACATAGACTACTTTGTACAGATGGCGTACGTATCCAATCCTTTGAGAGAGCCTATCCTTCGTTCCGCGATCCAAGCACTGCAGTTTCCCTTGGGGGGCCGGGGGCTGGATGCAGGATGTGGCATCGGCTTTCAGGCCTTGTTGTTGGCAGAGACCGTGGGACCTGTGGGACATATCACCGGTCTTGATTTGTCCCCTGAGGTCCTGGTTTACGCAAAGGACATGGCGAAGAAGGCTGGCTTGTCGGAGAGGATTTCCTTCCGAGAAGGAGACGTAAACAAGCTTCCCTTCGATGATGATACCTTCGATTGGGCATGGAGTGTGGATTGCGTGGGATATGGACCTATTGAACCTTTGCCGATGGTGACGGAACTTGCACGGGTGGTGAAGCCTGGCGGCAGCGTGATCATCCTGGCCTGGTCCTGTGAAAAACTCCTTCCGGGACATCCTCTGCTGGAGGCCCGCCTTAATGCGACATCTGCAGGAATTGCCCCTTTCGTCAAGGGGAAAAAGCCGGAGTCACACTTCTTGCGCGCACTTGGTTGGTTCCGTGACGCAGGCTTGGAGGCCCGCACGGCCCGAACCTTTGCAGGCGACGCCCATGCCCCGCTGACTGATGATCTTCGCAGCGCCTTGATAGCGCTCTTTCAGATGCGCTGGAGGGAAGTGAAATCAGAACTGAGACAAGAGGACTGGGCAGCGTATCAGCGTCTTTGCCTGCCAGAGTCACCAGATTTCATTTTGGACCATCCGGATTATTATGCCTTCTTTACCTATTCGATGTTTCATGGCAAAGTTCCCGCATGAACAACCGAGAAGGGGGGAGCTATGGTTTAGGTCTACAGTTTGCTTTGGTGTTCAGATGGTAGGCCTAACCACCGCTTCAGCCGAGCGTGGGCTTTCCGGTCTTGCCTGCTTGCAACGTTGGCGTCTCCGTGCTACCTTGAAACGTCTTGCCGCCCACGGCGGCTGAGCTTCAACGTTAACTTGCGATTTCTGGTACTCTCCAACTTATTTGTATAGCCGTAACATTTTGTTCAACTGTGATATCAACTAGAAACCTGGACGAATTAGCATCTGTTTATCGAAGGCCTTTGGTATTTTGACATATCTAATGGAATCAAAGAATAAAAATGGCCATCGAATAAAGGGCGATGAAATCCTTGGCCGGACACTGGAGCTTATAAATAGCCAGACCACGATGACTTTGGCCACTGCAAAAAAAGATTCTGCGTGGGCTGCTCCTGTTTATTATGCCTATCGGTGTGGTTTTTTCTACTTTTTTTCAAACCCTGAGGCTAGACATATCGTGGAGGGGCTGATTACAAGTCAGAGCTCAGCTGCTATTCATTCACCGTCAAAAGCATGGCGGGATATTTGCGGGGTTCAAATGGCCGGCAAAATTGAACGGGTACCGCTTGGACGCGAAGCAAAGAATGCTTTTGGTGCATATATGAAAAAATTTCCGTTCTGCAGAGAGTTCTTCTCTCCCGGTCAGTTGCTGGATCTGACGACATTTATCGGGCAGTTTAAAGTCAGATTGTATAAATTTAAGCCAAGTTCGGTGTACTATTTGGACAATCGAATTTATTTTGGACACCGTGATTTGGTAGACTTGCCAGATAATGAATGACCTATATTCCAACATTCCACTATTTCAGCAAAGGTGGTGATTTCTGAAATGACAGATTTAAAGCGGCGCTATTTATCAGCTGCTAACGAGAATCCGGATAATACATATGTCATGCTTGTGAATTGAAGAAAAAACCGCCGGGCGATTTATTGAAAAAGGAGGTAATGGGAAATGAACCACCCCCAAGAAAAATTTGAAGGGCAGAAAACAAAAATCATCACACAGATTGCAGAGTTATCCAAGCTTCTCGGGATGATACCGTCAGATGATACGATTAATATTCACGAACCTCTGACTCAAAACAAGATGATTTTATCAGATTGGCTCAGTGCTACAAGAGATTCGTTTTTAAAATTATCTCTGTTGATCAGCAAAGAACTGGATATTCAGCTTCAATAGGAGGGACAAACCTATAATTAGTTAAAATCAATGACAATACTGATGCATAATATTTTTGTACACTTGACGTTC
>JASFJP010000331.1:0-5731 GCA_050121225.1 Desulfobacterales bacterium | reverse complement strand
CAATACATAACACCGCAAACTGCAGAGGAAAATCTTAAAAAAATCCGTTCATTGGGATGTGGATCGATACACGTTGGAGGTGGCGAGCCCTTTCTGCGGCCGGATGCGCTCGGCAAGCTTCTCGAAATTGCTGAGGATTTAGATGTATCCATAGAATATGTTGAGACTAACTCGTCCTGGTTTAAAGACAGTGAATCGGCGGTGGCACTTCTAGGACGCCTCCGTCAAAAAGGACTTCATACATTATTGATCTCCATAAGCCCTTTTCACAATGAACACATTCCCTTTTCCAAGATTTCAGGCGTAATCGAAGCCGCAAGAAGGACAGGCATAGGCGTCTTTCCCTGGATCGCGGATTTTATTTCTGATTTATCCCAATTTGACCCTGCCGAGCCCCATACATTGGAGGAATACCTGAATGCCTTCGGCCCGGACTACCTGCAGCAGATTTTAAAGCGTTATTGGATTCACATGGGAGGTCGGGCGCTGGAGACTTTTCGACCGCTGTTGGCAAAAAAAACATTTACACAAATACTCGAACAAAATCTCGGTGATTGTAGCGCAGAATTAGCCGACACCAGTCATTTTCATGTCGATCTGTTCGGCAACTACATCCCGGGGCTCTGTTCTGGTCTGGGTATTTTTCGAGAAGATTTGGGCAAATCCATTTCTGAGGAGAACTATCCGATTCTATCCATCCTTTTTAAACATGGTATCCGCGGGCTAGTTGCGCTGGCCAGACAATTGGCCGATTTTACACCTCAAAAAGACCTCTATATAAACAAGTGCGACCTTTGCACCGAAATAAGAACCTTTTTGATGCAAAATGATTATCGTGGTTCTAATGAGTTAAATCCGAGAGAATTTTATAAGGCTTGAATTCGTCGTCATGATCAATCCGACGATTGATGTTCGGTATTTATGATTAGACACTAAGATGAGCGGCTTCCCAACCGATAATCGCCTTTTTCCTGGCGGTTCCCCCACCGTAATTGCCGAAATCGGCTGTCTTACGAATCACCCGGTGACATGGAATGATAAATGAAATGGGATTTTTACCGACCGCACTGCCCACTGCCCGGGTGGCTCTGGGAAGGCCCACCTGAATGGCCACATCTTCATACGAAACTACCGTACCAAAGGGAATTTTGATTAAGGCTTCCCATACTTTTATCTGAAAGTTGGTACCGTTTAAAATTAAATGCAATGGTGCGCTAGTGTTGGCGAATGATGGATAAAAAATCCGACCAATCAGTTCACGAGATGCGTGCTGATCTTCAACAATATCAGCATGTTTCCAGAAAAAGCGTAATTCGGTGAGGGGGTCCTTTCTATCTCTGTTTTTTACGAAAAAGAAACCGCAAATACCTCTCGCGGTTGTCGCCAGCAGGCATTCGCCAAACGGGCTGGGATGAAAACCATACGTGATGGTAAGACCCTCTCCTTTGCTTTTATATTCTCCCGGTGTGACCGCCTCGCAGGTGACAAATAAGTCGTGAAGCCGTCCGGGACTGGATAGGCCGGCTTCATAGGTTACATCCAATAGATTGGCGGAATCCTCCAGCAGGTGTTTGGCATATTCTTTGGTCAAAAATTGCAAAAAACGCTTGGGGCTGATACCAACCCACCGGCTGAAAAGGCGTTGAAAATGGTATTCACTCAGGCCGATATGGGCGGCGATTTCCTTGAGATCCGGTTGAGACGAAAAATTTTTCTCAATAAATTTAATGGCCTTTTCAATACGATCATAATCGTCGCTGGCCTGGGATAGGGAGGGTGTTTTCATGGCCTGTATCACCTTTCTGGATGTTCATTATATGATTCTGTCTTTATATAGATCATCTTAATTTCCCGCGCCACCCGAATCTTGCGATTTTTAGCATAATCTAAGTTGAACGGTTCCGGGTTGCCCGCCGCGGGATTCAGGATTCCAAAAATCCAAGAGCTCCTATTATAAATCTGTTGACAATCAACCGATTTATGTTACGTTATTAACGTAACGTTAATAACGTAACATTAAAAACGCGATAATGAAAGGAGCCGCTTTGGAAAACCCTTTCCGCTACGGTGGTATTGTTTTAGGTCCGTTTTTTGCCGACAGGCAAGAAGAAAAGATAGAGCTCAAAAAAGAGATCAGAAATTTTAGCCGAGTCTTTGTAGTATCACCCCGTCGATATGGTAAAACCTGCCTTCTATTCAACCTTATGGAATCACTTAAAATTGAAAAGACACCAGTCGCCTATCTCGATTTAAACGCTTACCCTGATATAAAATCGCTTGCTGGCGCCTATGCTATACAAACATGCAACGCAATTGAAACCAATCGGGATAAGCTGATTAAAATATTATCCGGCCTAAAAAATTTTAAACCGCAGTTTTCAGTTGAATCCGATGGCACCAAAATATCCGCAGCGTTAATACCGACAATTCAGGAAAAAGATGCGTTGACTGCATTGCTTGAAAGTATGCAGTATGCTGAAAGTTTAGCGAATCGAACGCGCAAAAAACTCGTCGTTATTATAGACGAGTTTTCGGAATTGCCCAAATACAACGGCGATACTTTGGAAAAAGCGCTGCGCTCAGAAATTCAAAAACATCAAAACATTGCTTATATTTTCTCGGGATCGGAACAATCAGTCATGCTGGCCATGCTCAGGGATCGCAAACGGCCCTTTTACAAACTTGGCCGTATCATGGAACTTGGACCTATTGATCGCAAAGACTATAAGGAATTTATTTTACAATGGTTGAAAAAGGGCGGGATCACGGTAACGGCTTCCGATCTGCAGCGATTATTCGAATTGGGAAAGGATGTTCCCTACAACATTCAACGCTTGTGCAATAATATGTGGGATCTTGCTCAAAGGGATAAAATGGTAACCTCAACCCTTATTGAAACGCTGCCGCTTATCATTGCCAGGCAGGACTCACCGCACTATGAATTATTTTGGCGAACCGCCTCGTCCCTCCAGAGAAAAATATTGATTGCATTGGCTAGGGAGCCTGATTTAAAGCCGCTGTCAAAAGATTTTGCTCTGAGGTATCAGATCAGTCCTCCTTCGTCAATTAAAGCGTCTTTGGTATCACTCATTAAAAAGGGCATCATTTATCAAACACTGGAAGGAAATTATCAATTTACCGACAATTTCATGCCCTATTGGATTGATTCAATGGTTGTATGATTTTAGCCAGTAAAAACTCAGTCAACCCGCAATTAAAACGAATAACCACAAATTATTGCATTGGTATAAGGAGGGTCACATATTTTGACAAAATTAATTCGTGTTAATTTGTCGTCCCTTTCAACCCTCTAAATTGTCACCAATTTACCTTGTGGGCTTGGCGTGTCGGTGCAAAGTTATATAACAAATGCAAAATAGTGCTCGCATTGATCTTACAGCCGGTCCAATTCTTAAAACCCTGCTGAGACTTGCCATACCCATTACCATCAGTATGGTGATGTTTACCATTTATCTGTTGGCAGACCTTTATTTTGTGGGAAGATTGGGGCCGGATGCGGTGGCGGCCATTTCTATTTCCGGCAACGCCTTTTTCATTCATTTGGGATTCTCAACGATATTGGGAACAGGCGGAATGGCCTTGATTGCGCAAGCATTCGGCAGGAAAGATTATGAACATGCTGCCAATGTATTCAAGCAAAGCATCCTTTTGGCTCTGATCATTGGTATTATAGAAGCTCTAACCGGATTCACGATAGCTCCTTCTTACATTAAATTTTTTGGTGGAACCGGAAAATCTCTCACATGGGGCATTCAGTACTTTCAAATCTTTAGCGTCTCCTTTTTATTCATGATTTTGCTATATACGATCGGCAATTGTTACCGCGGGATGGGAGATACTAAAACTCCCATGATCATCATGTTGCAGGCCAATTTGTTGAATATTTTGCTAGATCCTATTCTCATTTTCGGCTGGTTGGGTTTGCCGGCGCTAGGCGTAAGGGGCGCAGCGATTGCTTCGCTGATATCTCAGATTTATGCGCTAGGGATCTACGGGTATCTAATTTTTATCAAAGGATCTCATATTGATATCAAAGGAAAATGGCAGCTGAGCGCCAACATCATTAAAAAAAGTCTGGTTATTGGAATTCCATCGGGGATGAATCATTTTTTGCTGGCAGCCAATTTACTTATCACGTATCGTGTCCTCAGCGATTATGGGACAGCAGCGCTGGCTTCAATTGGAATCGGTTTTCGGATTCTTCAGGCCATTTACATACCCGTTATCGCCGTTGCATCGGCCATGGCGGCGATAGTTGGACAAAATTTCGGCGCAAAAAATTACGATAGAATTACTGGCACCTTTTTGAGAGCCTGGTTTATCTCCTCAATATTTATGATTTTTTGTACGCTGACGTGTCGGCTGTACCCCGAGTACCTGATCGGCACCTTCAACAACAATTCTGAAGTAATTCGTTTTGGTGTGATTTACCTAAAGATCTTTTCCCTTGGAAATGTCATAGTGGGAACAATTATGGTATTCGGGGCCGCCTTTCAGGGTTTAGGAAAGACTTACCCCATACTTGCCGGTGCGTTGTTGGACAATGCACTGTTTGCTTGCCTCGTATTTTCACTGCCTGTATACTTTAGCTGGGGTATTGAATCTGTCTGGTGGATCAAGTTAACGACTGCCGCTGTGGAGATGATTATTGTCACGGCATGGCTGAAATGGGAATTGCATCGGGTGCGCTCAACTTTCACGTTCAACCTTCAAACGGCAGCGGTGGAACAAAAAAAAACATCGGCTTCCGATCTCCAAACTTAGTCGCTGAATGAACAGGCAGTCAATACGCAAAAATTAACGCTAATCCGTCATCCTTGGAGAATACTCTATGCATCTTAAAAAAGTTACGTTGCATCCAGAAAAGTATCCAACTCAAGGTCTCTATCCCTTTAATCTGGATCTGTTTCAAAAAACACAAGCCATCATACTCAAGGCTCCGGTTACCTTTTTTGTTGGTGAAAATGGTTCTGGCAAATCGACACTACTGGAAGCCATCACTCGCAAATGCGGTATCTATATCTGGCAAGGAATGCAACGGCCTCGCTTCAAGGCCAGCCCTTATGAAAAGGATCTCTACAAGACCATCGAAATTGAATGGACCAATGGTCAAAAGGTGCCGGGCTCGTTTTTCGGTTCGCAGATCTTTAACAATTTTGCTCAAATTCTCGATGAGTGGCTGACCATGGATCCGGGCCTGCTGAAATATTTTGGCGGGAAGTCCTTAATGACCCAGTCCCACGGCCAATCTTTGATGGCCTTTTTTAAATCACGACTAAAAATAAAGGGGCTGTATTTACTGGATGAACCGGAAACGGCCCTTTCACCAAAAAGCCAGTTGTCGTTGCTGAGTTTGCTGAAGGAGGCGGGTCTGAAGGGGCATGCCCAATTTATCATCGCCACCCATTCGCCAATCTTGTTGGCCTGCCCCAACGCACAGATCATCACTTTCGACGCAATTCCCGTCAAGCAAATTAATTACGAAGATACGGATCATTATAGGATCTATAGAGAGTTTATGGCTGATCCCCAAAAATTCTTGCCATAAAATGAGATTTGATAATTTTTTTGGCTACAATATCACCGAAAGCTTGAATATAGGATACATACATGCACATCTTAAAAAGGCTTTTTCTTCTTTTAACCCCTTACTGGAAAACATTAATATTGAGTGCCGTTTTGCTCATCGGGCGGGCAGGGCTGGAGCTGG
>JASFJP010000330.1:0-5738 GCA_050121225.1 Desulfobacterales bacterium | reverse complement strand
GGAAACGCTTACCGGTCAAATTGACCTCGCAGATTGTGACAGTGTGGTCTCAATATCGGCCGATGGTTTCGTTTATCGAAATATGAAAATCCCTTTCAAAGACGCAAAAAAAATTCAAATGGTTCTGCCGTTTGAACTCGAACCCACGGTTCCTTACCCGGTGGAAGATCTGGTCATTGATTTTATACACCTGAAAAAGGAAGATCAGGGCGAAAATACCGCTCTTATGGCAGTTGCGGCACAAAAATCGCTGTTAAATTCGTACGTAAACGCTCTGGCAGAAGTTAAAATTGATCCTGAAATCCTTACTGTCAGCGGGTTGCCTGCGGCCCTGTGTCTGGCCCATCAGACAGATCCAGGAGAAGACCAGCTTCTTCTCGAAATTGCCCCGAACCACTGTACGTTGTTCATCGTTGCCGACCGGCAAATTAAACTGATTCGATCATTTCCAATACCCGCAGATGGTGAAGCCAGGGCCCGCTCCATCTGTGTCCACGTTCGAAGCACAATGGAGGCCTATGATGAGCTATCTCCAGCAGAGTTTCAGCCGCTGGATTTGGCTATCACCGGTTGTGGACTGAACAGGCTAAATATTGGAGATGATATCGCGTCGAAACTGGATCTTTCAGTCAAATACCTCGATTTTGCGGATCAACCAAACATTTCAATGGGAATTGATGTCTCGGATAGCTGGGATCCTTCACGCTTCGATAGTGCTCTTTGCCTCGCATTGATGGAAATAGAAGGATTAAAGGGCCTTAACTTTCATAAGAGCCAATTTGCGGCCAAAAAGTTTATAACGAAGCACAAAAGCCCTCTAATTAAAACCGGTGTTCTCGCTGCAGCCGTACTGGTTTTGATAATTTTTAGTGTAGTTGCAGAGTATTATACGCTCAACAAACAATTGAACCGGGTTGACAATCAAATTGCCGAAGTGTTTACATCAACGTTTCCGGAAGTCAAACAGATAAGGGCTCCGTTTCAGCAGATGCAGGTAAAAGTTCAAGAAGCCAAAAAAAATGCGGGTTTTCAATCTGAGGATAGGCCCCACATCCGCAGTATCGATATACTGAACCGTATCAGCACACAGATTCCCGCCTCAATCGTCATTGACATTTCCCGGATGGTCATCTCACCGGAAAATGTCTTAATTTCTGGGAATACGGATACCTTCAACTCTGTGGATGACATAAAAGGCAAACTAGAGCAAATCGACTTTTTTAAAAAAGTGACGATCAATTCCGCTAACATCGACCGCTCCGGTAAAGAGGTACGGTTCCAGTTGAAAGCGGAAATGTAAGATGGCCATATTAGCAAAATTTAAAAAACTAAACAGACGCGAACGATATGCCATTGGGGCAGCCGTGGCGATTATTGGTCTTTTTTTGGTCGCGATTTTCATCGTTGAGCCGTTTTTTAGCGGATTGGATCAAAGAAAACGCAATCTGCAGGCCAAAGTCGTTATGCTCGAGGAAATGCAGCGCCTGCAGACAGAATATGCCACCTTGACTGAAAAAGCCGAGGTTTCGAAGTCTCGATTTAGCGGACGCCAAAAAGGTTTTACACTATTTTCCTTCTTAGATCGGTTGGCCGGAGATGCCGGTATCAAAGACCGGATCAGCTATATGAAACCGTCTAAAAAAGTTCAAAAAAATAGTCGTTACAAGATATCGCGAGTTGAAATGAAGCTTGAGGCCATCACTTTGGAGCAATTAACCACATTCCTTTACGGCGTCGAGACCTCCGAAAACATGGTCGACATCAACAAAATTGCGATTTCAAAAACGGAAAAAATCCAGGGATTAATCAACGCCGTACTGCAGGTAGAAACCATTGAAATTTAATCTGCAAATCAGCAAAAAAAGCATTCCATATGCGGCATACATAGTGGGAATCACCCTACTTTTTCTTTATGTGCTTTTTCCATCGGATGCACTGAAAATGTATCTAGCCGATCAGCTCCGCCGGGGAAATCCGAACATTAATGTCAGCATTAATCGCATACGTCCAGCGCTTCCACCGGGCATCACACTCAAACGCGTAAACGTTTCACTTCGTAATACGGCACTAATTGGTCTTGACGATTTGAAACTTGTGCCGGCTATTTCGTCGCTATTCAGCAACAATACCCGTCTAAAATTTAAAGGGAGCGCCTATGAAGGCAAATTAAGCGGCACTGCTGTTTTTAACAACGATACGCAGGAACGCCAGGCGAAAATTGACGGACAAATTTCCGGGATCCAGATTCAGGAGATATCCGCCCTGCAAGGTCTAACCATTCATGACCTTTCAGGTAAGTTGGGTGGTAATTTTGCGTTTACGGAAAATGGCCCCAATCAATCGTTAACCGGTAAACTGGCGGTTTCTGAGTGTCGCGTAGAATTTGCCGCTCCGGTTATGAACCAGCAATCTTTGACATTCAGTGCGATTGACGCCGATTTGGCATTAAAAAACCGAAAATTGATCATAACGCGCTGCGATCTCAAAGGCAATCAACTCGATGCCAATATCACGGGCAGCATTGCCTTAAACGGCAGCAACGCCGGCAACGCCTTGAACTTGAAGGGGACAATGACACCGCACCACGTGTTGCTGACCAAAATCAAAAACAGCCTGTCGACAGATTTTTTGAGACGAAAGCAGGCAGGTAAGACGGTCATTTCGTTTAAAATCAGCGGGACTTTGGAGGAACCGGGCTTTTTGTTAAATTAATATGGTGAATCGCTATTTTTCTATAGCCAATATTCTCTTGATCACAGCCGGTATATATCTGTGTGTCAATGCGTTTTATACGCTTGTCACGGCGCGCCTCGATTACAGGGTGGTCTCCACCCCAACTGAGCCTAGTCAAGATGCGACCCCTCCTGTTAAACAGTCTCAGCCGCCTATGGCAGACTATAAACGTATTGTAGCGCGCAACATTTTCAACTCGAGTACAGAAGCAGCCGCTGCACCCTTGCAGGCAAAAAAGGTGGATATCGAAAAACTTAAGGAAACCGACCTCAAATTGAAACTGTGGGGAACGGTTACCGGTCAAAACGGTCAAACCTATGCCGTAATTGAAGATACCAAGGCCCGAGAACAAAATTTGTACCGGGCCGGTGATTCCATTCAAAAGGCGATCGTCAAACTAATCCTGCGCGAGAAAGTGGTATTGAGTGTCGATGATCGAGATGAAATCCTGGCCATGGAGGAAATCATGGGTCGTCAACGCGGCAGCCGTCCGCCAATACGCAGTTCCTCTTCCGCTGCATCAACCGCACCTGCAAAAATGCCGGTGTCAAGATACCCTCGTAAAATTACGCTGCAAGGCGAACAAATTGAAAAAGCGTTGGAAAATTTAGGTGATCTGATGGAACAGGCAACATTCCGGCCGCATGTTGAAGACGGTCAGCCGGCGGGAATTACCATCAGCGGTATCAAACCCAATGCCATTTTTAGAAAGATGCGTTTAAGAAATGGGGATATTATTACGGGAATTAACGATAGCTCTATTCAATCGGTCGAGGATGCCGTTAAAGTTTTCGAAGATTTATCATCCGGATCCAGCATAAAGCTTCAGATAAAACGCCGGGGACGCGAACAAACCCTTGACTACAGTATTGAATAATCAAAGACACACAGTAAAAAATTTATTCATAACGTCGGCACCCTGGTGCCCCAAAAAAAAATTGGCTTAGCGTAACATTATGTTACGTATCTTATCTGCGAACGGAATGAATATGAAATTAAACCTAAATGACTCAAAATCTTACCTGATTTCGATCCTCACCGTCGCGGCTCTGCTGCTGATGTCACCTTTCACATTGGCGCAAGAAACGAAAGCCGGTAAACCATCCAAACAGAATAATTCCCCTCAGCAATTCGTTTCGATTGATTTCAACAATGTAGATATCAATGTCTTTATTAAATTCATAAGCGAGTTGACCGGTACAAATTTTGTGATAGATCAACGGGTAAAAGGTAAAGTCACGATCATTTCTCCCTCAAAGATTTCCTTGAAAGAAGCTTACAAAGTATTTGAATCCGTATTGGAGGTTCACGGTTATACCACCGTAAAATCCGGCGAAGTCATCAAAATAATACCGTCGCCGGATGCACGCTCTAAAAGTATCGAAACCAAACTGCGCGAGGAAGCAACGGCACCCGGGGATAGGGTCGTCACGCAGCTAATTCCGCTTAAATATGCCGATCCGGTTGAGGTCAAGCGTCTGTTTACGCCGATGGTGTCGAAAAGCAGTGTCATTCTGGCCTATGCGCCGACCAACACGCTGATTGTGACGGATGTGTATTCAAATATTAAAAGGCTGATAAGGATCTTAAAGGAAATCGATATTACCGGTATTGGACAGGAACTATCGGTAATACCACTCGAATTTGCCGATGCAACCAAAATGGTAAATCTCCTTAGCACGGTCTTCAAACCGACAGCCCAAAAACGCAAAGGTGCCACGCAAAAAGAAATCACCATGGTGGCCGACGAGCGGACCAATACTATCGTCCTGCTGACCAGTGAAATCGACACCCTGCGCATAAAACGATTGGTTGCCATGATCGATAGAGAAACACCGCGGGGTAAAGGCAAGATTCATGTTTACTATTGCGAAAACGCCACCGCCGAAGAACTGGCCAAGGTCCTGCAGAATGTGCCGAGCCAGCCGGCCGGCCAAACCAAGGGCAAACAACCGGCACCGTTGGTGTCCGGTGACGTCAGAATCTCCGCCGATAAAGCCACCAACAGTCTAATTATCCTGGCCGACAAAGAAGATTATATGGTCATGGAGGAGGTCATCAAGAAACTTGATATACCACGTGCCATGGTCTACATCGAATCTTTGATTATGGAAGTCGACGCGGACAAAAGCCTGGACATCGGTGTCGACTGGGCGGCATTCGGTAAAGTCAATCTTTTCGACAAGGAAACTGTAGTGGGCGGCGGCTTTAGGCAAGGCTTTGTTCAACCGGAGGAGCTATTGCAAGGTGGTCTGACCGTCGGATTGATATCGGAGCCGGTAACGATTGCCGGCGTCACTGTTTCAAATATAACGGCCATCGTTAATGCCGTTAAAACCGACAATGATTTTCGCATCCTGTCAACCCCACAGATTTTGACCACCGATAACGAAGAAGCCCGCATCACAGTCGGTGAAAACAGACCCTATCAGACACGGTCCACCACCGATGTGTCGGGGGGTACCTTTGAATCCTTTGAGTATCGCGATGTCGGCAAGATCCTAAAGATCACACCGCATGTCACCGAGGGCCGCCTGGTTCGCATGACAATTTCCCTGGAAGTTACTGACATCGATCAACAGGCTACGGCAACGACGTCATCCACCCTACCCGTTACTCTAAAACGCACCGTGGATACCACCGTTATCGTCAAAGACAGTCAGACGGTGGTCATTGGTGGATTGATCGACGACGCCACAAGGAAGAATGAGAGCAAGGTTCCTGTTTTGGGAGACGTGCCCATACTTGGCTGGCTGTTTAAAAATCAACGTTATGAAAACGAGAGAACCAACCTGTATGTTTTTCTGACTCCCCGGGTCATCAAAAGCCCGGCCGAAGCAGAGCAGGTATACAAAGGCAAACGGACTCAAATAGACACGATTCGAGGGGGCGGTTTCAAATTTTATGAACGGCACCCGGGCGAGTCCCCAAATCAGGAAACAACCATTCCGGGACCCATAATAGAGCAAGAGTCTCCCTGATGCTCTGCCTTTTCCAGGTAACAT
>JASFJP010000329.1:0-5774 GCA_050121225.1 Desulfobacterales bacterium | reverse complement strand
GACAGGTACGTTTTGGGGCGGCTGTTTTAGGGGTATGTCGCGAAAGCGCTGGGCGGTCTGGGTGAGTTGATGTTCCAGACTATCCCACTCTCCCCTTTCCATTTCCGATAAGATTTTCTGCCATTGCTCATCAAAGACCGCCATGGCAGTGGTTATATCTTCCGCATTGGTCAGCAGCATAGAACGGATGTCTTCGATGACATCCGACACGATGACGGCCCACCATCCTCTGCGATCAAAATCATTATCTAACCCGACATAGGAATTCTCAGATGTCAAAGCAAATAGAGCCACATCCGGAAGTTCGAGCCGCTTTACCAGATCCTCCATAAAGATGTAATACTGGCCGAAGCGGCACGGACCGGAACCGGTTGCAAAGAAATACACTAGGACTTCATCATCGCGCTTGCCATTGCGGATATAGCTAAGCAAGGTGCCCGTCGTCAGAATCAACGGCAGACACTCCTTGCATGTCGTGTTGGCCCGCCCCAGTTTCAAAACAGCCTCATCAGATTCGCGGTACGCTTTGGCGTTGAATCCATAACTCTTCAAAATTGCCGCAAACGCCTCGGACCCATAACGCCCCATGGACGGAAGAAGCACTGTAACACGTGGATCGGTCATCGGCAGCATCTCACCGGCTGATGTGATGACGTTTGCAGTGCCGTTTTCCAAAATCGTCCGGGCTGGTGTAAAGACCTTCGTTTTCGCTTTTATTTGATTTTTGGCGATGAGTTGCCGGTAGGCATTGATGATATCAAGAAAAGCTTCCACACGCGTCTCCAACCCGGCGTCGGCGGTGTGGCTATCGAGCTCCAGGGTTAATGACGGTTTGCGGCCCATGATGTCTCTGAAATAACCGACCACAAATGAATCCGGTCCGCAGGAGAAATTGGTTATATACGTGCCGAACAGCTGCGGATGACGTTTGACGATACGGCCGGCTTTCATAATTAGCTTTCCCATACCCCAATACATGTGTCTTTTTGAGCGTTCATCGTCTAGATCAAGGAAATCAATGGGTATAATTTGAATGCCTCTTGAAGCGAACTTATTGGGAATTCCCATATGCGCTTCCTCGGTAAAACCGTTATACGGCCGGGAGAAGAGAACAACGGCAAATGAGTCAGGATTAGCCTCTAAATCAGCAATCGCCTTTCGACCGATGGATTTCATTTCAGCCAAACATTCCACTTGCTGTTGCAGGGCCTTTTCGAAGGCCAATTTGGCCTGCTTGCGGTTGATTCCCATCTTAATGGCGGTTTCCACCAAAGGTACTCTGGCATTATCCATCCCTTCGGAAAGATCAATTAACGGCGCTAACAATCGAGTGCCGTTTTGGTTAAGCTGGGCGATTTTTTTACGGAAGGTTGTCTGCAAATAAAATGTTTCTCCCTGAACAAGTGGGCACACCTGAGCTTGAGAGCTGGAATCCGTGTCGTTTTCTAGCGGTACCGCTTTGAAATGGGGCAGGAAAATATAATCCGGAGGGTTGTCCGATTCCAGCAACGTATAAAAGAATCCATGGGCCAATTCCACCGGATAACAGAAAGATGCATTGCGTTGGTCGATTCCCTCTTGAGACGGTACGTCGGGTAAGACAACGTCATATCCTAAGTTATGGAAAAAATTGGAGTACAAAGGATAGTACGAATTGACCAAAAAGCTTCGGTTGAATGCGATCGTGCCTTTCGCGCTTATATCGATGTCTTTCAACTGTTTGGCGCCATATTTGTCGAATACGAGGTGCTGCCGCATTCTGACAAGGTCCAGATTTTTAACATCGTAGCGGACATTGTGTCGCAAATTGTAATAACGGTTGCAGGCTCCGCCAAACGGGTATTTTTTACCTTCAATGTTGATCATCGCAATCTCGCAGCGACGGTCGCATTTTTCCTTGCCCCCCCTGCAAGTAAACTCTTTTCCGTATGTTACCTGACGGGTTTCTAAAATTTGCAAATCAAAATGCTTTTCGGCCATTAAACCGTTTTCAATACGCTTTTTGACCTCTAGGGCGACACCGAATGCTCCCATCAGACCCGGTTCCGGCGGCACAATAATGGGTTTGCCCACCAAAGATGCCATGGCCAGAGGTACGGCCATGTTGTAACAAACACCTCCCTGCATGAACACCTTTTCGCCGACCGGACGGTTACCTTTGACACGATTCGAATAGTTCATGCATATCGAATACACCAAACCGGCAACAATGTCTTCATGGGCAACACCTTCATGGATGGCATTTTTGATGTCGGATGCGATAAATGCGGCACACTGGTCATTGAAATTCGGGGGCCGCTCTCCCTTGAGTGCAATATTGGCAATGTCCTCCATCTTTACCCCCAGGGTTTCGAATGCCGATTCTTCCAAAAAAGATCCGGTTCCGGCAGAGCAGGCCTCGTTCATAGCGTAATCGGAGGGCACGGCATTGGTAATATAGGTATATTTTGCATCCTGCCCGCCGATTTCAAAAATCGTATCTACTTTGGGATCAAAATAAACAGCGGCAGTGGCATGAGCTATGATCTCGTTTATAACCCCGTCCGTGAGGGCATGCAGACCGGCAATCTGGCGTCCGGAACCGCAGACTCCCAAACCAACAATTGAAATTTGAGACGGCTCAAGTTGTTGTTTCAATTGATCAAGGATAGAGCGATAGCATTTGCGCGAGGCCCCGACGGGATCGCCGTTAGTTCGAAGATATACCGATGCCAGCATTGCATTGTCGGTTTTGCGCATGAGTACGGCTTTTGTGGTAGTAGAACCGACATCCAGCCCCAGAATGCAGACATCGCCCCGCTGGATACGTCCGGTTTGAATCGTTTTAAATTCCACCATTTTCAGATAATCGTTTAACGGGGGTAGGCTGTCAAATGACGCCACCTCTTTTAGAAAAAGATCAGACCGGCCTGGGTATGGAGCCGTCTGATTTTCCAAAGCCCAGAGTGCGGCTCCTGTGGCCTCAAAATAAGGTGCCTGATCGGGAACTATCAGTCCGGAGATTTCTTTTTGAAGATATTCGAGCATCATTCGGTTGTGGGCCGTGCCGCCGGTAATCATTATATTGCGTCGGTCCACTTTTTTTAAAAGCTCCAGAATTTTGTTGGCCATCATTTGGCAGAGTCCGGCGGTAACCTGGGACTTAGGGATTCCCTTATTGGTAGCGTGGGTGCAGTCTGATTTACAAAAGACTGAACAACGACCGGATACGTGATGGGGTTCCTCGACAGCAGCCCAATCGGCGGCCTCATCCAGTGATACATTTAATCTGCGGATTTGCTGCAAGAAGAATTCACCTGTTCCGGATGCACATTTATTGCCGGTAATGACATTCGAGATGCGACCGGAGCCATCCAGCACGTAAACCATAAAGGTTTCGCCACCAGCGGAAACCACCGCCGGGCAGTTTACTTCCGGAGGTTTAATGTAGCGGTAGGCATGTTCAACGGCTTCAGGTTCGGATATAGAGGTCAAATTGACGAATCGGCGAAATTTACGACCTGTGGCTGCAATGCGGTCGAAGGATTCAGCATCCATTTTGCTGAAAATATCAGCCAGAGTATGTTTGGGATTGCCCTCATGGGGATGAACGGAATAGTCAATTATCCGTGGTTTTTCACCGACGGCATTGATTGTATTGTGAGTTTGAATCTGCTCCATCTGAACGATGGATACCGTTGATGCACCCAGGCACAGTCCCAGTGATCTCAATTTCTCGGTCATGTTTAACTCCTGGATCCAGCGTTCATTGAGTTTCTAATTAGACGTATCTAGTTACGGGCTGAACGGCGAAATTGCATTCCATTAATTGAATGACGCCTACACATATGGATCAAGTAGGTTAATGATCGAGTCGCCTTTCAATGGTTTTAGATAGAGTTCACTTCAGGTTTTTATTGAATTGTTAGCCATTTACTTCAATTTGGTCGGTTGTGCAAGTTCAATGTTCACTAAATGTTGATTGGTTAGATCGTTACAATTTGTTACAACCTGTTACACTTGAGAGAGGTTATCCACGTTGAATAATGATACAATGGCAATCATCGCCTGCCGGGATAACCCCGGCATCAAAAATGGTGAAAATTAATGTATGCATTAGTTGAAAAATTCGCAAGTCGATTTGACCTTTAAATTAGAGAAATTGGAGCTATCATTTCCCTACGCGAACAGTGAGCCATTCATAATAATGGCCTGCAGCATATAGCCTATATTTTTTCGTAAATTCCGCAAGACTCAGTGTCGGCAATGAGCGAACCATAGTTTTCTTGACATTTAAACGATCGTTTAATACGATCGTTTAAAATCTGTTTTGAGGAAGATTTCATGGTTCAAAAAAGGAAAAAAAGGAAAAACCACCCAAACGGTTTGACCCACGAACGCATTTTAGATGAAGCCGAAATTCTGTTTGCCCGCAAAGGCTATCACGCCGTCAGTATTAGAGAAATTACGAATTCGGCGGGATGTAATCTCGCGGCAGTAAACTATCATTTTGGAAACAAACAAAATCTCTATTTGGAGGTATTTCGATCCCGCTGGATTCCAAGAGCCAGCCGCATAAATGAATGTTTCCGGCAATCTCTGGCTGCTAATAATACCCTTTCGCCGGCTGCTGTCGTGCAATCCTTCGCAGGCGCTTTCATCAGCGGACCGATGACTGATGATGAGCGTAAACGTCATCACCAGCTAATTTATGGAGAATTGGCGAAACCCACCGAGGCGTTTGAAATTGTGGCTGACGAGATGTTGCGGCCCTTATTTAAAATTTTGCAGAGTGATCTGCGCGCAGCCATGACCAATGAAATCGAGGAAGATCAACTAACCTTGAATGCCTTTAGTATTTTAGCCATGGTTCTTTATTTTAATTTTGCACGTCATCTAATTACCAGATTTACAGGAGCCGAATACAATGCTGATTTTAAATCACGGTTAGTTGAACATATCGTTAAGTTTTCGCTTTACGGAATCGATGGTGAGGACAGGGAGATCCTAAAATGAGATGCAGGAGCCATTATTGCACTTTCGCTATTGTTACTTTCCTTATTTTATACGGCTGCATCAATCTCGGACCTGATTACTCGCGACCTGATTTGGGCGTAGACATCCCTTCGGAATATGAATGGAAGCCGGAGGAGCCTCCGCCGCTGGAGATTGATGACCGGTGGTGGGAGATATTTGGCGATCGCGAACTCAACACGTTAGTCGATGAGGTCCTTAAAAACAACTGGGACATTAGACTAGCAGCCGCCCGGATCCTGGAAGCTCGAGCGCAGTATGTGCGGATTAGAGCTGATCGTTTTCCGGCTGTAGATCTGTCCGGATTGCGGGACCGGAGACGAGTGCCCAGCGATTTGGAGGACGGTATCATCGTTGATACTTACGAACTGGCCGCTCCGGCATCTTTTGAGGTGGATCTTTGGGGCCGCCTTAAGAAAGCCTCCCAAGCTGCTTGGGAGGATATCCTGCAGGAAGAAGAAACGCGCCGCACAGTCGCCCAGTCCATCGTCGCTGAAGCCATTACTCTATATCTACAAATAGAGGAGGTCGAGCGCAGGCTGCAAATTGCCGAGCAAAGTATCAACGCCTTTCGTCAGAGTCTGCAATTCGTTGAAACTCGATATCGACGAGGCCTTGTTTCCGTTTTGGATGTACGGCAGGCCAGTCGTACGCTGGCCGAGGCAGAAGCTCTCGTGCCGCAATTAGAACAGGAACTCGGAGTCACTCAGCAGCAGTTGGCGGTTTTATTGGGGCGTTATCCGCAAACCCAGGCACCTCGC
>JASFJP010000328.1:0-5781 GCA_050121225.1 Desulfobacterales bacterium | reverse complement strand
GTTAGCGTGGCTGCAAAAAATGAGTAGCATCGACTACATCAAAAAATTGGGGGCACTTTTACTCTTGGCATCAATAGTCCCTCTCCTGTTTTGGACTACAAATAGCCACGGGGCCCAGGAATGGAAAGAAATAACCTCGCTCATCGGACTGCAGGATGCGCTTTTGGTATCAGATCCCGATGGTAAAATAATCATCTCAAAAAATGAGACCAAAAAGCTTATTCCTGCTTCTATCCTCAAAATATTCACATCTCTTGTCGCACTATATTATTTGAGCGAAGATTATCGATATCCCACCGAATTTTTTTTTGATAAAACTTATAATCTTAAAATCAAAGGATATGGTGATCCACTTTTAGTATCTGAGGTTGTGGGCGCAATATGCAACGTAATTGCTTCCCTAATTTCCACGTCCAAAAACCTCAATGACCTAATTTTGGACCATTCCTTTTTCGAGCAACCCTTAACAATCCCCGGTATCAGCTCTTCGGCTGAACCATATGACGCCCCCAACGGGGCGCTCTGTGTCAATTTTAACACGGTAAACTTTAAACGCACAAAGGCTGGATACGTCAGTGCCGAACCTCAGACCCCCCTTTTACCCTTCGCGAAGAAGAAGATAATTGCTTCCAAGCTGAAAAGCGGCCGAATTGTATTATCACATATCGAGAATGAAAATACGATTTACGCCGGCAAGCTGTTTCAATATTTTTTGCGGCAACAGGCAATACATTTCAAGGGCACGGTGAAATTAGGTCAAGTGAATCAGTTGGAAGATCAAATCATCTACCGCTATGTCTCTCGATTTTCATTGGAACAAATTATTGCCAAACTTCTAGAGCATTCCAATAACTTTACTACAAATCAACTACTTATTTCTTCCGGTGTCAAAGCCTTCGGTCAGCCGGGTAACTTAAAGAAAGGAGTCGCAGCAGCAAAGCAGTATGCGAGGAGGGTTCTGCAAATTAAGGACATGGAGATTGTAGAAGGATCCGGCATATCCAGAAAAAACAAGGTCTCGGCACAAGCCATGCTTCGGATACTCGAAGAATTTGAGCCCCACCACCTATTAATGCACCAGGAAGGTCGCGAATTTTACAAGACAGGGACGCTCTACGGTATCCGCACTCGAGCAGGTTATATTTCAAGTAAACGTAACGGATTATATCGCTATGTGGTCATGATGAATACACCCGGCAAGTCAACGACTTCCCTCATACATAGACTCCTGCGAATTCTGGAGTAACAGCAGGTGAGCGGATTCGAAAGCCGTTTTATTTATCCTGAGGTGATGCTGGCGTAGGCACTATGATTGTGGATGGATTCGAAGTTTTCGGCACTGACCGAGAACCAGGTGATGTTATCATCCGATTTGAGTTTTTTGGCGACATCCCGAACGATATCTTCAACAAATTTTGGATTTGCAAACGCCCGTTCGGTGACGCTCTTTTCATCGACACGTTTCAGTACGGAATAAACATCACTCGAAGCTGACTCTTCCACCAACTCAATCATATCTTCCATCCAGATAAATTTTTTGAAGCGGGTACTCAATCGCACTTCTCCGCGTTGATTATGAGCACCGTTGTCGCTGATTTCCATCGAACATGGACAAACCGACGAAATCGGAACGACAACTGATGATACCAAATCGACTTTGCCGTTTGGGTCACTTGATCCGACGAAACTGCAGGTATAATCCATAAGTCCAGGAGATGTGCTCACAGGAGCCTTTTTTTCAATAAAATAGGGAAAGGTCATTTCAAGATGCGCCGAAGCAGCGTTTAAATGCTTTTTCATATTATCCAGGATTGCTGCATACTTTTGCAAAGAAACGTCGGGACTGAGCAAGTGCAGCATTTCAACAAAGCGGCTCATATGCGTGCCCTTGTAGTCATGGGGCAGATCCACAAACATGTTTATGCTGGCAACTGTATGTTGAAATCCGTCGCGCCGGTCTCTAACGGTAATAGGATATCTAAGATTCTTGATTCCCACTTTATCAATAGGTATGTTGCGATAGTCTGGTTGGTTCTGGATGTCTTTCATGCGACGATTGATTTACCTTTTTGAATAATCGGTTATTTCAAAAGGTATTCAGGTTTCACATGGCTCATGGCCCGGAAGATATTTCCCTTAATTTTTCGGTTGCTGCGATACAGCTGATTTAAAAGCATCTTGATTTCCCGACGCTTTGACGTCTTAGCAGTGGGGCAGGGATTTTCAAACACCGGAAGATGTCGCTCACTGGCATATCGCCGGATCAAATCCTCATTGGCAAACGCCAAGGGACGAATAAGCGTAAATCTTCCTTGAAACATCTTTTGGGCCGGCAACATCGTACTGATTTCACCAGCGTAGCAAATGTTTAGAAAAAGAGTTTCAATGATATCATCTTTATTATGTCCCAGAGCCAATTTATTGCAGCCCATTTCTTCGGCAATTTCAAATAGACGTTTCCGGCGAAGTTTTGAGCATAAGAAACAAGGGTTTTCCTTGTTTGCTGAACTGTGCCCTAATAAACCGTAATCCGTATGTTCAACCCGAAGCCGGAAACCCTCTTTGGCACAGAAAGCTTTTAGCTTTTCGGCAAAACTTCCCCCAAACCCGGGATCAATAAAAACGGCAAACAATTGATAATTAATTGGGACCCGAGCTAGCCGTTTGGACAGCATCCACAATAGCGTGAGGCTATCGGCGCCCCCTGAAATACCAACAAGGATTCGGTCCTCGTCGGCAATCATAGCATAACGATGCAGGGCCTTGCCCACAAACCTGTTCAAGGCTTTGTATGTACGATCATCCTTGCGCAAGGGGTATTCAAAGAAAGCTTATTCTTCTGGCTCGGCCTCTTTAGAAACAATTTTGCCTGCAGCAACCTCCCGTAAAGAAACCACAATGTCTTCATTTTTCGGCGAGCTTACAAGATAATCGGAACCTTCCCGAATCTGTCGAACACGTTTGGCTACCATATTAACTAGTAAAAATCGATTGGGTACTTTTCTCAGACAATCTTCAATCGTAATTCGCGCCACAAAGAAACCTCCATATCCATCCTGAAGTTGGTGTTAAAGTAAAACATTAATTTTTAATGCCTATCATTTATAAAAATAGAGAAATCAATAGCAGGCGGTTCACAAAATTTCGACCAACTCATAGAACCGTTTACCACCCGGCACCTCAAAGGCGAGTTCGTCCCCAGGCTTTTTGCCTAAAATGGCTTTGCCAAGAGGCGACGATATGCTAATGCGGCCCTTTTCAATATCAGATTCATCAGGCCCGACCAGCTGATACTCAACATCTTCGCCGGTGTCTATGTTTTCGAGCAACACTTTGCTGCCAAAAACCACCCGATCCTTGGGTAGTTTGCGGGTTTCGATTATCTCGGCATTGGCCACCTTGAACTCTAATTCGCCGATACGACCTTCAATAAACCCTTGCCGGTCTTTAGCAGCAGCATATTCGGCGTTTTCGCTAAGATCGCCATGGGCACGGGCTTCCTCTATCGCTCTTATATTTTGAGGGCGATCGACTCGTTTCAACATCTCCAACTCTTCTTTTAAAGCGGCATAGCCCTCTTTGGTAACCGGTACGCGTTCCAAAATGATACTCCCTAACGTTCAGATTCCAATTTACAATCAGATATACTTAACTTGACACGATCAGCAGAACCACACCTCATGGAGTAACGAACCCCATTGGGAAAAGTTTATAAGTAGTCTTGCGCTAGAACCTGCGCGATTTGTGCGGCATTGGTCGCCGCGCCCTTTCGAATATTGTCAGCAACAATCCACATATTGATGCCGTTGGGTATCGATTCATCCTTTCGAATTCGCCCCACCAAGGTTAAATCCTGTCCCGCGGCCTCAATCGCCAGAGGATAAACGTTTCGCTGGGGATCATCGACAACCTTCACTCCCGGCGAATCCGCAAGCAAGGATGTAACCGCTTCGACCGAAACAGGTTCCCGGGTTTCGACATTAACAGACTCGGAATGTCCGTAAAAAACAGGAACCCGCACCGTCGTAGCCGTAACACCGATGGAATCATCTTCCAGTATCTTCCTGGTTTCATTGACCATTTTCATTTCTTCTTTGGTGTATCCATTCTCCAAAAACGAATCAATATGCGGTAAACAATTAAATGCAATCCTATGCGGATAAATCTTGTTCTCACAATCCAGAAAATTAATCATTGCCCGAGTCTGATCAAAAAGTTCATCTATTGCTTTTTTACCCGTACCGGATACGGCCTGATAGGTGGATACGACGATGCGATGTATCCCCCATTTCTTGTGGATCGGATGAAGGGGGACCACCATCTGGATGGTTGAACAGTTGGGATTGGCAATAATCCCCTTTTTGTTAAACTGGGCAATGGCATGTGGATTTACTTCCGGCACCACTAGTGGAACATCGGGATCCATGCGCCAAGCACTGGAATTATCGATAACCACACACCCATCTTGAGCAGCATAAGGTGCATATTTTTCGCTGGTACTGCCACCGGCGGAGAATAGAGCAATGTCTGAACCTTTAAAAGAATCTTTATTAAGCTCTTCCACGGCGATGAGTTCGCCTTTAAATTTCAATGTTCTTCCAACAGATCGAAAAGAGGCTAATAATTTTAAAGAGTTAACTGGCAGTTCCGTCATCTCCAAACATTTTATCATCTGATTACCGACCGCTCCGGTGGCGCCGGCGATAGCAACGTTTATTTTGTTCTTCGCCATAGTCCTCATTTCCTTTAAAAAATAGCGCGTCGACTTTGATCAACACATAGGGTGATCACGTTTACATTCAAAAACGAATATCGTTTTATTAGGTTATGTGCCCCAATATGGAAGTTCCGGCTTTCACCGTATCACCGATTGCGACGTTTACCGTTATATCAGTCGGCAAATAGACATCGAGCCGTGAGCCAAAGCAAATGAGCCCGAATCGTTGTCCACGAGTCACGTCATCCCCTGGTTCTAATTTGCAGATGATGCGCCTCGCAATTAATCCTGCTATCTGCACCACGCATATCTGCTTCTCGCCCAGTAGCTCTAAGATAACGGCATTATGTTCGTTCTGCAGAGAAGCTTTATCCAGATTCGCAGAGAAGAATTTTCCAGGGTGATATCTGATTTCTTTGACCTGGGCGTCAAACGGAATGCGGTTGACATGCACATTGAACACAGACATGAAAACGCTGATTTTCCGCGACTTACCGTTATAGAAAGGGCTGTTGTCAACTAGATCAACTGAAATGACTTTCCCGTCAGCCGGTGATACAACTGCTCCCTCGGTATTAGGAATCATCCGATCCGGATCTCTGAAAAACCAGCAGATAGCAAAGGAAACAAAAAGACCCATCAGAGTTAGCCAAGTAAGACCCAGGAGAGCCAGAATCGCGGTAGTAAACGCTGCAGCAAATATAAAAGGATATCCCGCCGTTGCGATGGGGAACGCTGTCAGGTTTGGTGGATTAGACCGCAAATATTTTTGCATCTAAATGTAACTTTCTGAATTTTATAATTAAAAGATTAACTCACCAAGCAAAATTTAAATCTTTATAACTACCAATAAGATTGGTTTTTGTCAATGGTATGCAAGAATTTAGTTTGAACCATGCCCGAATCAATTTTCATTTTTTGGGGATGTTCATCTCGGCGTCGGATTTTCGAATATAATGGGGCACCAGCATTGCAACGTCATCAGGTTTACCGCCGGAAAAGCGACCCAAACTCAAACTGGCCACCGATGCGGCTCGAACGACATGTTGAGTCACAGCCGCAAA
>JASFJP010000327.1:0-5806 GCA_050121225.1 Desulfobacterales bacterium | reverse complement strand
CCGGTCACCCTCGGCAAAATGGATGTGGTACTGGGTACCAACGCTGCTGCCGTGGATATTTCACAAGACGCGTTCGGTGGGAAATAGGCTGACCACGGGCCTGTACTCGACTCCGACGTAACTTGGCGGGGTGATTCATGAAATGAACTAAAAGATAAGGACAAATCACGAAACCACACCTTGTTTGAATAGACCTTTCATGATATGGAAGCGCCTTGCACTTATGTTCGGTAAGTATTGATTGCCATAATTCGCAAATCCTTAAGGACCTTATAAAAGTATGGAACCCGCATTGATTTCTCCGGCGTCAACCGTGTTGTTTGGTATTCCCGCTAAACTTATTTATATTTTGATACCACTTGTCGGAATTGGAGTATTTGCGTATATCATCGGGCGGCGGCTTGCCCCGCTTCTTAAAGCTACTCCTGATGAACGCTTCAACCGAATTCCGGAAAGGATAAAATCCGTACTGAAAATATGGCTGGTCCAGTGGCGCCATCCCCGCTATATGCTGGCAGGCATCGTGCACATTTTTCTTTTCGCCGGTTTTCTGATTCTTGGAGCCCGCTCTACCCAGCTGGTGTTCATCGGCTTTGTGGACGGTTTTGAGTTGCCGGGTTTAGGCGGTGCCTTCGGAGATTTCTACAACATTTTGAAGGACTATGCTGCAACCTGGGTTCTTGTTGCCGTAGTCATCGCAGCCGTTCGGCGGGGAATATTCAAACCAGCGCGATATGCGGTACCGCCTCAGTACGGTCGCGAGCATACCTGGGAAGCTTTATTGGTGCTAGGGCTTATTGCGACTCTGGTGATAACCGAAAGTCTGTTTGAAGCCAGTCTTGTGGCGGCGCAGATTCAAAAAGAACTGCATACGGAATTTACAGCGCCTTTAACCCTGGTGTGGCTTTTTAAACACTTGTTGAGGAGTACCTCACTATCAGCGCTGCAGGGTTTGCACTCGGTCACCTATTTTATCCACGAGATCACATTTTTCTTTTTCCTGTGTTTTTTGCCGATGGGCAAGCATTTCCATGTGATTACGTCCATCTTCAATGTATTTTTCATGCGTCTTGATAGAGGCAATGTAAAACCCGTGCGCTACGGAGTCGCTGATGATAAGCTGGACGATTTGGAATCTTTTGGGGTGAAGGTTTTCGAGGATTTCACCTGGAAGCACATGCTTGATTTTTACACATGTGCTGACTGCGGACGGTGTTCCGACCGCTGTCCTGCCAACGCGGTCAGCCGCCCCCTTTCTCCACGATTTATTTCGATCAAGGGACGCGATTACGCTTTTAAGCACTATCCTTGGATCGGCAGCAATGGCGGCGAGTCAAAGCCGCTGCTTGATGATATTTACAGTGAAGATGAAATCTGGTCTTGCACCACCTGCGGTGCCTGCGAACAGGAGTGTCCTCTGGGCATTGAGTACATTGACAAGATTGTGGATCTCAGGCGTGGTATGGTTGAAGATGGTATGGTTCCCCAGTCGCTCCAAAAACCTCTGGGTGCGCTTGAAAAACGCGGCAATCCCTGGGGAAAAATGGAGAGAAAGCGGATTGATTGGACCAAAGAACTCAGTGATGATTGTCCCGTAAAGATTTTGGGGAAAAAGGAGACTGCGGACACGCTGTATTTTGTGGACAGTATATCGTCCTTTGATGATCGAATGCAAAAAATCGCCCAGGCAACCGCCCGGATACTCAACGCTGCCGGCATCGATTTCGGCATTCTGGGCAAAGCCGAGAAAGACAGCGGTCACGAAGTGCGAAGATTCGGCGAAGAAATGCTTTTCCAGGATTTAAAGGATCACAATACGGATGCTATTTTAGATTCCGGCGTCAAAATGATTGTCACCGCTGACCCGCACGCATACAATGCGTTGAAAAAAGAATATAGAGACCTTCCGCCGGTGGAGCATATCAGCCAGACTATCTTGCGAAATGTAAAGACGGGGAAAATTCGCTTAAAACCCGCAGAAGATACAGACAAAGCATACGTCTATCATGATCCCTGCTATCTGGGACGACACAACAGCCTTTATGATGACCCTCGGGACGCCATAGATACAATTCCCGGATTAAAAAGAATCGAAATGGAAGGCAATTGTCGGGATCGCTCATTTTGCTGCGGTGGCGGCGGTCTGATGCTATTTTATGAGCCTGAAGAAGAGCAACGCATGGGGGTGCTCCGGGTTGAGATGGCAAAACAAGCCGGGGCCAATGTTATTGTGACCGCATGTCCCTTCTGTCTGGTAAATATTGAAGATGCGATTAAAGTCGCCGGATTGGAAGGGGGAATGGATGCTATTGATTTGTGCGAACTCATCGCAGAGCATCTGGTTACAAAAAAAACATAATTTGTATTTTCGGTTTACCCGGGTTAAGCAATTGGAGATCATAGATGACCCAATAAAATCAATAAACTGAATTAGGGGGAATGTTATGGAAATTCTGGTGTGTGTAAAAAGAGTCCCTGATACGGCCGAAAATGAGATCGAAGTTAACAGCGATGGAAGCGACATCGAACGCGATGATCTGGTTTATTCGGTGAACGAATGGGATAACTATGCGGTTGAAGAGGCCATTCAAATGGTTGATAAAGTGGGTGGATCTGTGACCGTTGTTTCCGTTGGCGATGAGGACGCCGAAGAGGTGGTTCGAAGAGAGATGGCCATGGGCGGCGACAATGGGATCTTATTGTCCGATGATACGTTCCAAGGATCAGACGGTAAGGGGATCGCAACTCTGCTGAAGGCGGCAGTGGAAAAGGGGAAGTATGATTTGATCCTCACCGGCGCCCAGGCTGATGACGGGGCCGGGCAAGTTGGCGGAATGCTGGCCGCTATGCTGGATGTGCCCTATGCATCTGTTGTCAATTTCATTGAAATTCTAGATGACACTAAACTGAAAGTCGGACGCGAAATCGAAGGCGGTAACCAGGAATTGAATGAGATTGACCTTCCTTGTGTGCTATCAATTCAGACCGGTATCAACGAGCCGCGTTATGTCGGGATTCGAGGGATACGCAAGGTTGCTTCAGTGGAAATTCCTGTCTGGGGAGCATCTGATCTCGGTATTGCTGCGGATTCGGTAGGAGGCACAGGTGCCCAGGTGAAACGACTGGACTACTTCGTTCCTGAACTCGGCGAAGGTGCTGAGATACTGGAAGGCAGCATGGAAGAAGTCGCGGAAAAACTGATCGAACTTTTAAAAGCCAAAGGAGGAATTAAATAATGGCCGGACATGTCTTTGCGTATATCTCCCATAAAGAAGGTAAGGTCGACGATACCGCCCAAGAGTTGGCAGTAGCGGCTAAAAAAATAGATCCGGATGCCTGGCCTACGGCAGTTGTCGTTGGTTCAGGGTCCGAACTAGATCAGATTAGCAACGAAGTGACTTCATTTTATAAAGAAGTCTGGAAATTTGATAACGAAGCTCTGGCATACCCGAATGCCGAAGCCATTCGTAAATTGTTAGCGAGCGTTTTGCCCTCGGATGCCGTGGTGCTGCTTCCCCATGATACTTTCGGAATGGATCTTGGCCCGGGACTTTCGATTAAAGTAGACTCTGTCTTCATATCGGATGTTGTCGATTTTCAAGGATTGGACGGTGGTAATCTGAAAGTGGTCCGACAGGAATACAGCGGGCAGGTCAGCACCCACTCGACTTGTAATATATCCGCTGGAGCTATCATCAATGTTCGCCCAGGCGTATTCCAGTCGGATGAATCCGGGTCTGTCGGCGGTCAGGTGGTGGATAAATCTTCGGAGGTTGGTGATATTGCTGTCGGCAGACGTTTTCTTGAAATTGTTGAGGCCGAAGTTGGTGACGTCGACATTACAAAAGAGGATGTTCTCGTTTCGGTCGGTCGAGGGATTGAAGATCAAGATAACATTGAAATCGCCGAGGAACTGGCGGAGGCCATGGGCGCTGTGGTTTCGTGCTCGCGACCGATTGTGGATGCCAAATGGCTTGAAAAATCCCGCCAAGTGGGTACCTCTGGTCAGACGGTCAAGCCCAAGGTTTACTTGGCGGTGGGGATCAGCGGCTCTTTTCAGCACCTGGGCGGTCTCAAAGGCAATCCGTTTATCGTTGCCGTCAACAAGAATCCAAAAGCCCCCATTTTTCAGGTGGCCGATGTGGGTGTGGTGGGGGATTTGCTTGACTTTGTTCCTGTGCTGACGGAGAAGATACAAGAAAGCAAATAGACTTTTATTGCACTGGATTCTTATTCTTCATCATTCAAGTGAAGGTAAACAGCACACCTATGGGTGAAATCAAAGCTGGCTTCTCAACGCTAGATTTCTTCACGATGACCATACGAACCTGCAAAGCCGTCTGTTCCCGTTGCGGAGCAGGCGGTTATCTTTTAGAATCAACTCTAAGAATCTATAGGCGATACTATGCTTGATTCTTAAAAAGTTTTATCTCTGAAGTTTTTGATTGTTAAATAGATTGATTTAATATAATAATATTTTCCGGTTATCCCGAAAGTTCAAGTAAGTTACACCGGTTTTGAATACATGATAAATTGGCGGTAAACAGCCTGTATGAAAAAAGGTGCATTGTTTAAAACTGCAAGGGTTTTGGTCGTTTTGTTGGTGGCGCTTGTCATTGCGGCGACACTCGTTATTTTGCGGCCTAAGGCCAAGCGACAAATGCCCGTTGAAAAGGGGCGCCTAGTGGAGGTCTTTCCAGCCAAGGCCGAAAACGTTCAGATGGTTGTGGAGTCATTCGGTACGGTGGCGCCTCGCGAGTCTCTCAAGCTGGTAGCGCAAGTTCGCGGACAAATTGTCAACATTGATGCCGCCTTCAAGGAAGGCAGGTTTGTCAAAAAAGGAACCCGGCTGATTCAAATTGATCCCAGAACCTATGAATTGGAGGTCGAGCGGCGCGAGGTTCAAATTAAGCAGTCCAAAGCGGAACTTAAGCGTTTAAAGCAAGAACTCGTCAATCTGAGATCGCGGGTTAAAATAGCCCAATCTGATGTCAACCTGGCCAAGAAGGAATATTTGCGCCTGAAAAAGCTCATTGATAGAAAGGTCATTGCGCAATCCCAGCTGGATAAAACCGAGCAAGCCTATCTGGCAAGCCTCGAACGTCTTCAGGCACTCGAGAATCAAATGGCGTTGATCGGTCCACAAAAAGAACAGTTGTTGGCCGCACGGGATATGGCAGGCGTGATGTATCGACAGGCTGAACTGGATCTTGAACGATCCAGTATTCATGCTCCTTTTGGCGGCTGGGTTCTGGACAAGATGATTGAGGTCGGCCAGCATGTCAACGTCGGACAACAGTTAGGCAATATTTATAAAGCCGGAGAGATGGATATTGAAGTGCATATCCCGGCCAAAGATTTCAAGTGGTTTCCCGACGATCTAGAGCAAAAAAGACCCTTAGCGGTTGATGTCATCTACAAATACGCCGGCAAACCCCGAGTCTGGAGAGGACGCGTTGCTCGGGTGAAAGCCGACATGGATGAACGGACACGAACATTGCCGGTTGTGATTGAGGTTGATGAATTCACGGCAAGTAGGGAACAACTGAGCTCTGTTCGGTTAAGACCCGGGATGTTCGTTACCATAAAGATCAAGGGAAAGGAGATACCACAAGCGTTTGTACTGCCACGGCATGTGGTTTATCCAGGAGATATCGTTTACACCGTAAAAAATAATCAATTAAAAATAAAAGAGGTAAACATTCTGAGGAGTTACAAAGATACAGTGATCATAAATGAAGGGTTGTCCGAAGGCGATCAGATCGTAAAATCTCCGCTATCCGGAGCTGTGGAAGGATTGAATGTT
>JASFJP010000326.1:0-5827 GCA_050121225.1 Desulfobacterales bacterium | reverse complement strand
TTCTTCGTTTTTTCCTTCTTCTCAGCTTCGGCCTTCTCAGGCTCGGCCGTCTTTATCTTCTTTTCTTCCTTTTCTTTGGCCATGGTCACCTCCTTTCGGGTTCCACTCTGTTTGACAATGGTTTAGCGTGACATTTTGGATAAGAATTCTGATTATTGTTTGTGCCTTGTGGTTCGGCGCCCGTTCGTTAAAACGGGCGATACGTCAATTTTGCCGAAATTGCTTATCGCACCGTCGCCGATTGTATTGGTCAATACGGTCAGCCGCGGGTTTTGACCGACCCGCATGACATTTTGCCAGGTATCCTCAATCGCGACGATGATTTCCGTCAGTGCTGTTTCGCTCCCGTGAGCCCGCACGCTGCGCATCGCGATTCTCAGTCACCAACCATCGCTCCATTTGGGGTTAAGTTAACACCCAATCAGTGAGTAAGAATCGATTGCAGGAAAGCTTTACCCCGCTCGGATTGGGGGTTGGTAAAAAAATCATTGGGTGGTGCGACCTCGATGATCTTTCCTTCATCCATGAAGACGACCCGGCTGGCAACCTCTCTGGCGAATCCCATCTCATGCGTAACCACCATCATGGTCATACCCTCTTTGGCCAGATCGCGCATGACGTCGAGGACCTCATTGATCATTTCCGGATCAAGGGCCGATGTGGGCTCGTCAAAGAGCATGATTTTGGGCTGCATGCACAAGCCTCGTGCGATGGCCACGCGCTGCTGTTGACCGCCTGAGAGTTGGGCCGGATGGTGGTCGATGCGCTCTCCCAACCCCACCCGGGTAAGTGTCGCCCTGCCGAGTTTTTCTGCCTCTTCTTTCGGTACTTTTCTGACCTTGATGGGTGCAATGGTCACGTTTCCCAGTGCTGTCATGTGAGGGTATAGATTGAATGATTGAAAGACAAACCCGATCTCCGCCCGAATCTTGGTCATGTTACTCTTCTTGTCATGCACCGCCATGCCGTCGACGATGAGCTCGCCTTCCTGGATGGGCTCCAGGCGGTTAATACAACGAATCAGGGTACTCTTGCCCGAACCACTCGGACCGCAGACCACGATGACTTCCCCCTTTTCAACCTCCAGATCGATGCTGTTCAGAACATGAAGTTCTCCGTACCATTTGTTTACATTCTTAAAAGAAATCATGAACTTTTTCCCCTTTTGGTTTACGCCCTTTTCTACAACGACAATGTCTGTCTCACGTTAGAGCTTGGTAGATGCGACCGTCATCCGCCTTTCCAGGAAACCCGACAGATTGATTAACGGATAACAGATGGCGAAGTATAAAAGCCCCACAAGGCCGAAAACCATTAGACCTTCCGGGATGCGTTGCACTGTCAGCCAGCCGACTCTGGTGATATCGACCACGCCGATGGCCGAGACGACAGATGAATCCTTGACCAAAAGAACATACTGTCCCACCAGGGGTGGTAAAATGGACCGTAAGGCCTGGGGCAAAACAATAAATCGAAGTTGCTGGTAATTAGAGAGCCCGGATGCGGTGGCGGCTTCTCGCTGGCCTTGGGGCACGGCGATGATACCGCTGGCGACGATCTCACAGATGAAACTGGCCGTTAAATTGGTCAGCGCGATAACCGCTGCAGGGAAGGCCTCCAGTTCTATGCCGATACCGGGCAGAATAAAAAAGATGACAAAAATCTGCACCAGAAAGGGTGTGCCACGGATGAGATCCACCCACGCGCCGACGATCATGCGGCCAGGCTTGTTGCGGCCGGCCCTAATGATCCCGGCGATAAAGCCGATGATGGACCCGAAGACCAGGCTCAAACCTGAAACTGCGACGGTCATCCAGAGCCCTTTGAGGAAAAACGGTAGACTGCGCATCAGTTCGTTAAAATAGAAACCCCACATAGTTTATCCCTCGTTGCTCAATGCGCTTCCCGGAAGATCAGTCGTTTTTCAGACCAACCCGAGAAAGCCTTGAGCATGTAGTAAATAATCAGATAAAAGGCCGCCGTGGTCAGGAACCCTTCGGCAGGCGTGAATCGTTCTGATGTGAGCACCTGGCCGGCCCGCGTCAGCTCCATAATTGAGATCAATGAGAGCAGCGACGAGTCTTTTACCAATATGATGGCCTGGCCCAGCATGGGCCGGATCGTGTTGCCAAGCGCCTGGGGTAGAATGATATAACGCATGCGCTGAAAATAGCTCAAGCCGGAGGCAATTCCGGCCTCGATCTGCCCGAAGTCAATGGCCTTAATACCCGCCCTGATGATCTCGGCATAATAGGCCCCGCTGTTCAAGGTCAGGGCAATGACGCCGGTAACCCATTCCGGAAGCATGATGCCCATCGATGGCAGACCGAAATAAAAGAAATAGAGCTGCGCCAGTAAAGGTGTAGAGCGGATGCTTTCGATATAAACCCCGGCAATACTGCGCAGGATTCTTGATTGACTCAGTCGCATGGCACAGGCAATGATCCCCACCACAACCGCGCCAAGCAGTGACAAAGCAGACAGCCAAAGGGTGGCCGCAAAGCACTGCATGTAGAGCGGCATATATTCCCAAATGATTCTAAAATTGAAGCCTTCAAGCATATCTTATACCTTTGTCAGCGGTTCGATTCAGCGAGGTGTGAGCCGGAGCAGCCGGCTCACACCGGACAAAATTTAGTCCGCCCGCGAAGTAAAAGGTTATTTAATGGTCCTTCTTCCAATCCAGCGAATTGACCCAGTAATTCAAATTTTCTTCCAGCCGACCGTCTAGAGAGATGTGCAGGAAGAAAAGGTTGAGCCAACTGAGTAGATCCGGGGAATCATAGCGCACGGCAAAGGCTAACGGCGATTTTGACAGCTGTCCTTCCAAAATTCGGACGCTATTGGGCGGAAAGCTGGCTATTTGGCTGGTTGCTGCCGAGCCGTCGTTCACCCCGGCCTCGACGTGCCCGGCAAGGACGGCATTGATCAAAAGCGGGCCGCCGCCCTTGTAGGTCTTCAATTCAGCCTCTGGAAAGGCTTTTTTTGCATCGTTTTCACCGGTTGACCCTAAAAGGACGGCAAGCTTGGTCCCTGATTTCTTAACATCTTCGAGGGTCTTGATCGGGCTGTCCTGCTTTACGAACACCACACTGCCGGTATACATATAAGGGTTGGTAAAACTGATTTTCATGGCCCGTTTCAGGGTCGGGGTCATATCGGCCGCCAGCATGTCGGCCTTTCTGGAGAGCAGGGCCGGGATCAGGCCGTCCCAGTCATAGTTGAGGTACTTGGCTTTTACACCCATCTCTTTGGCTATCATTTCAGTCAGTTCTACAGAACTGCCGGTGCGCTCGCCATTTTTATCCACAAAACTAAACGGTGCGCCCTGGGTCTGACAGGCGATACGGATTTCTCCTCTTTTTAAAATTTCGTCAAGGGTTCCCGCTGAAGCGATTCCCAGAAAAGCGAAAAAAATCGCCAATGAAACCAGAATCGTAAATACTTTAATCTTTTTCATTTTTTTCCTCCCTTTTCCTTGCTGTTATTGGTGTTCAACCGCTATTCGTTAATCTTCGTTTAAAATCGAATCACCCCCTTGTTTGTTGATTGGATTCATGCTCTTATTCATGGCGTCATGCAAAGCCTGAAACCGATATGTTGGAACCTGTAGTGCGGTGGACTCCCGAAACGACTTGCACAGCGGGTATCACGAGCAGGGCTGTACCAGACGCCGCCTCGCATCACCCGGTAGGAGCCCTTCTTGGGCCCTTTCGGATTGACCACTTCATCGTCCGGGTAAGGCCCAAACCAATCCTGGCACCACTCCTGGACATTACCGAGCATGTCATAGAGCCCCCAGGCATTGGGCTTTTTTTGAGCTGCCGGCTGAATCATATTATTCGAGTTACCACAATACCAGCCCATAGGATCCAGGTTGGGATCTCGACTACAATTGGTTTCTGTAATCCCGCCGTTGGGAAAAGCGGTCGTACTTCCCGCCCGGCAGGCATATTCCCATTCAGCCTCGGTCGGAAGTCTGTACTTATTGGTGCTTTCTTTTTGGTTTAGCTTCTGAATAAATTGTTGCGCATCTTCCCAGGAAACCTGCTCCACTGGACACGTGTCCCCACATCTTTTATGACTGGCAGGATTTTTCCCCATTAACGCTTTCCATTGTGCCTGGGTTACTTCGGTGGTCTGCATATAGAAAGGATTTGTCAAATTTACTGCGTGTGGTATCTCACCTGTATACCGGCCGGGTTCATCTTCAGGGCTTCCCATCATAAATTTGCCGGGTTTTATAAGAACAAACTCCATCTCCAGGCTGTTGGTGATCCTTTCCTTGGGTTGTTCAGCATAACCATTAAAAGCAAGGCATCCGATAACCATGATGAATTGAATTGGGATAATTAATTTTCTCATCGCCATGTCCCCTTTGAGCATTGATTATTAATGGCTAATTCACATTTCAGCCAAATTGAAACTGAAAAGTAATCTCACGATTTTTCGATTAGATTTCCTCCACACCTTTGGGCAGGCAAAGCCAGTTATGTCTGGATTTCAACAAAATAAATGTTTCACTTCTAATCACATTTCCAATTTTAAGAATCGTATTTGTGGTAAATCGATATAATTCGTCCTTTCCTTCCTTACAAAGTACCTCCGCGATAATATCGTAGCGCCCGGTGCAGACTCCCGCCCAGACTACATTGGGCAGGCCGGCGATTTTTTCCAATATTTGATCCATTTTTCCATGCGAACGGATACTCATCGCAACAAGGGCTGTTATCATTTGAGAATGTTGATTTGGATCAATCAGACCGGAAACCTTAAATATACCGCTTTTCTCGAGATCTTTAGTCCTGTTACGTATGGTGGGGGCTGTTACCTTAAGGCATTTTGACATTTCACCGATCGGCATTCGCCCGTTTTCTGTTAGCAGACGAATAATTTTATTATCCAAACTATCAAGATTTGTTTTATCCACAGGACCTCTATTTTTTAATAAGAATATTTTTTGTGGTAATTATAGCTATAAAATAAATATGTCAAGTAAAAAGTATATAATAATAAAAAAATCTTAAAAATTTTTTTCTATTTAGCATTAAAAAGCATTGAGGAAATATTATATTATACTCGATTGGTGTGATGCGATGGATATACAATGGAAAGACACGCTTGAATTGATACTGTTGGTTTGACCTCTGACAACATGCGAAAATAGTAAGGGGAATCGATATTGCTCTACACCGGGGTTTGGGATTCGCATTCGGCTATTTGAGATTCAAACCGACAGCAATTGCGCAGAACAGGCCCGATACATCGGTTGAAGAAATTATCGAAATGCTCGAATAAGCGGTGGTTAACGAGGGATCAAATCAAAGCGGAAATGCAGGTTGATTCAATAGGATTCACTATATAAATAAACCATCATCAGGCTCAAGTGAAACAACACGCTCCTCATTTTCATTTGGGGGTCTCTGCTACTGAATTTTTAATGGCCTTGCCATCTGAGCAACTCCTGTTGGTCTGATTACGAAGATTCCGGTTTTTGCAGAAAGTCGCAAAAGCTCCTGCAAAGCTACTTTAATGAAAAAACATCATCAATAGTTAACAATTAAGATGTGCCCCTTTTATTATTATATTCCCCAAAATAACATTCATTGGTTTGAAAATATCGGCGATACTTGGTATATATTATTGAGTAGCGCGTTATTGATCTTGCGATGGAATTGAACCTTGCGCGTCAATACGATCCAGTTTTGCTGAAAGATGGTTTTCAATTTTTCTTCATTAAACAAGTTAGCTTATATGACCCTGCGCCGAATTGTTAACCTGTCACCCTTATCCAATAGGCTTCACCTTATAATTCTATTGACGTTCA
>JASFJP010000325.1:0-5829 GCA_050121225.1 Desulfobacterales bacterium | reverse complement strand
TACCTTTGCGACATCATCGGTGCGCTGGAGCAGCCAAATTTCCTCACGCATGGAAGACGAGATAAAAAGATGATTAAAGTCCAAAATCAGGTAACCATCCCCGTATGTCTTCAATATTGCGTTTAAATTGTAAATTGCCATATTTTTTTCAACTTTCTCAAAAGCGAAATGCCGTCTTATATATCATAATGATGGGTGAAAACAAACCTGAAGCAGTGAAATAACTTGACCGTTATTACCGAGGGTTTTCCGGATGTTTACTCTGCGGCCATTTACAGAAATTAGTTTGGTGTTTGAACCTTGCCCGGAGGGCGAGGGTTTTTCCCTTAACAAGGCGTGCCCCGCCGTCGCTCTATCGCAGACGGCTCGTCCAGGGAAAAGATATTTTCTGTGTCTGTCCGTGCAGGTCTGTGGCTGTTTAAATAAAAACTATGCTGAAAGAAGGAGTAGCGGATTACTTTTCGGAAGGTGAGGGTGATCCGGCTTCTGAATCTAGCTTCTGGAGGCGGGTATCGAACTTGGCCTTGCGGTTTTCTAAATCGCGGGTTAACTCTTCCAGTTTATCAAACAGCCGGTCAATTGTTTGCTGGCAGGAATGAAGGGCCTGGGAAATTTGATTAATCCGGGTGCCATTCTGATCTTGAGCGGCTTGCTGCATGGATAGATTCAAGCGGTCCAACTCCACTTCTTCTTTTTCCATTTGTTTTTCCACCTTGATTATGCGCTCCTGGATAGGCTTTACAATGCGAGATCGCTCGGAAATAATTTCCGATCTTCGACGTCGCAGGTCCTTTTTGGTCAGTTTTGGGGTCGTCTTCGTGTTGCGGTTTTGTTGTCTGTGGTTGACGGCTACCATCGTTTCATTCTGCCAGCCTCGTTTTTCAAGAAATTCTTGATAATTTCCGTCGAAAATCTCTACGGTTTCGTCCTGGAACACGATCAGTCTTTCCGCCAATGTATGCAAGAACATCTCATTGTGAGTGACCATTATCACAGTTCCATCGAAACTGTCGATAGCAGCCAGCAATGCGTCGCAGGATTCCATATCGAGGTGATTGGTGGGCTCGTCAAGCAACAACAGATTCACCGGAGTTGCCAACAGCTTGCCTAACATAACCCGACTCTTTTCCCCCCCGGATAGAACTCGAATTTTTTTGAGGGCTTCATCTCCTGAAAAAAGCATCGCACCGCAGATATTACGTGCCAACTGACGATCTACATTCGGGTGCGCTCCAAGTATTTCCTCCTCGACTGTACGGGTTTCAACCAGACTCTTAATATTGGTTTGTTCAAAAACACCGTTTACTACAGAAGGATGATATATGAGCTCGCCGTTCTGCGGTATCAGTGCCCCGGCCAGCAGCTTTAACAGTGTCGTTTTGCCTTTACCGTTTTTACCGACGATACAGACCCGTTCACCTGCACTAATATTGACATTAAAATCCTTGATGACGTCTGTATCGGCATCATACGCAAAAGACAGATTGCGTGCAGTGAGCACGTGTTTCGCCGGCGAGGTCGTGCTGCGAAAAGAAAAGTCAAGAATTTTCAGTTTCTCAAGCTTGTCCTTTTTTTCCATTTTCTGGATGGTTTTGATACGAGATTGCACCAAATTTGCGAGTCTGGCTTTGGCTCTGAAGCGGGTTATAAATTGATTAATTTCTTTGCGGCGACGTTCATCCTTTATCCGGGTTTTTTCATAGACTTCTTCATCCTGAGCGATCTGATCGTAATATTTGGCGGTATTACCGGCAATTTTACGCACCCTTCTGCGATGGATACCCATGGTGTGGGAAACAAGCTTATCCATAAAACTTCTGTCGTGGGTAATCAACATGAGTTCGTGGGGCCAAGTACTCAGATATTGCTCGATCCAGCGAATGGATGTAATATCCAAGAAGTTGGTTGGCTCATCTAAAAGCAGCAGGTCCGGCTCGGAAACCAGGGTTTTGACAAGATTTAATCGAACCTGGTAGCCTCCGGAAAATTCGTTTGGATGCCGTTGGAGGTCTTCTTCACTGAAACCCAAACCCGAAAGGATCTTTTCAACCTTCCAATAGTGATCCCTTTCATGTTCAGCAAGCGCGGTCATCCCTTCTTCCAGAACCGAATTTTCCTTAAAATCTAGTTGCTGTTTCACGTATCCGAGTCGATAATGTCTCGGAATGAAGACGGATCCGCTGTCCGGTCGTTCTTCTCCGGTAATCAAGCGCAACAAGGTCGTTTTACCATGTCCGTTTCGTCCGACTAGCCCCAGGCGTTCCTTTGAATTTAGTGAAAAGGTTATTCCATCGAAAAGAAGCCGGTTGCCGTAACGTTTCGTCAGATTTTCTACTCGAATCATATTCCAATTATACGATCTTGACACCCTATCGACATTCGACTATACTCCGCCCTAACTTAGTGAAATATATTCGTAAAAATACTTCTAAACGGCGCGCTGACAAGCGTCTGCAGGATATCATCAATGGCGCGACTTGTCACCTCAAAAAACCCTGTCTTATCCTTAGGCAGTCATACAATTGATATGGTCTTAGAGTTAGGCCGAATTGCCCTATTTTTTTTCCAAGGATTTGTCCTTATCTTTTACATGCCGCTGCAAATTTTAAAAATCAAACAGCAAATTTATTTTATCGGCATGAAGTCATTGTTTGTTATATGTCTAACCGGAGCATTTACGGGCATGGTGTTAGGTATTCAAGGATATTATACCCTGGTTAAGTACGGATCCACCGGAGCGCTGGGCTCCGCTGTAGCGCTAACCCTGGTTCGCGAAATGGGGCCGGTGATGACCGCTATTATGCTGATTGCCAGGGCCGGATCTGCCATGGCGGCGGAAATTGGTATCATGCGAATTTCTGAACAGGTAGACGCCCTGGAGACTATGGATATCAACCCCATACGGTTTTTGGTAAGTCCCAGGATCGCCGCTGCATTCATAAGTTTTCCCCTATTGACGGCCTTATTCGACGTTGTGGGAATTTTCGGGGGGTACGTGACTGGATCGGTGTTACTCGGGATAAATCCCGGACTTTACTTTTCCAGAGTGGAATCCAGCGTGGATATGTCAGATGTTGCCGGAGGCTTCATCAAATCAATCGTCTTTGCCATTGTGGTCGTCACGATTTGTTGCTATCAGGGCTATTTCACTCATACACGGGCTGAATTCGGCGCTAAAGGGGTAAGCCTGTCAACAACTTCAGCGGTCGTCCTCTCGTGTGTCTTAATTCTAATCACGGACTACGTTTTAACATCATTCTTATTGTAAAGCCACTTTAAGGAATTATGAACCTACCACTCATACAGTTCAAAGATGCTGCTAAACATTTCGGCAACAACTTTGTTTTAGATGGCGTTAACCTAAGCATCTTCAAAGGCGAAATCACGGCTATTATTGGTAAAAGCGGCACCGGGAAAAGTGTCCTGTTGAAGCACATCATCGGACTTTTTGAACCGGATTCAGGTGATGTACTGTACGAAGGCAGATCTTTGATGGCTATGAGCAATAACGAGAAACGGACTCTGAAACGAAAATCAAGCTATATGTTTCAGGACTCGGCTCTTTTTGACTTTTTGACCGTATATGAGAACATCGCTCTACCTTTGAAGGAAAGAACTTCCCTTCCGGAGGCAGAAATACAGCGTCGGGTGCGTGATAAGATGCATCAACTTGATTTGCACAAAATCGACGATAAATACCCGTCCCAAATATCCGGTGGAATGAAAAAACGTGTGGCGTTGGCCCGAGCCTTGGTGACCGATCCGGAAATAGTTTTGTTTGATGAACCCACTACTGGGCTGGATCCAATTCGAAAAAATGCAGTTCACGCCATGATTTCCGACTACCAAAAACGGTTCGGCTTCACTGCCGTCATTGTGAGCCATGAAATACCGGATGTTTTTTTCATCTCTCAACGGATTGCGATGATTGAAAATGGCAAGATTCTATTTGAAGGGCTCCCCGATGATATCCAGCGAGCTTCAGATCCATTGGTAAAAAATTTTATTCAGGGGTTGGAAAGCCCGCACGATGATTTGACGGGAATCGCATCCCAGGCAAGCGGCCAGAGAAGATTGAAGCAGGAAATGAACCGATTGCAGCGGCATAAAATTCCCTTCTCAATTATTCTTCTATCCGTGGAAAAATTGGAAGATTTGGACCGTATCGTAGGGCATATGGCCAGCCAAGCCGTGTTTAAATCATTTGCCAATCATGTGAAACAGAACATATACATCACCGACACGTGTTTTCGATACGACATGAATAAGATAATGGTTGTATTACCGGATACCGATGCAAACCAGGCTGAAATGTTTTGTCAAAAATTATCCCGAAACCTTGATGGGAACCTGCTGCTTGAGGAACCTGAATCCCTGCATGGGTTCTGTTTTTCGGTTAATGCCGGTATTGCCCAAGCCAGAGAAGACAGTCGCCTGGCTTCTTTGCTTGGGGAAGCGGAGGCTACACAGAATATATTTTATGAATGCAAGCTTTAAACACTTAATTGAATTAGATTTGATTTTTCTGACAATAATCAATCGTCCATTGTACATTTTGGGAGGGGCAATATGAAAAAAACATCCGTTGAGATGGGAGTCGGCATTTTTGTTCTTATTGGGATTATCTGTGTGGGTTATCTGGCAATCCGCCTGGGAAAAATGGAATTGCTCGGTGACGATCATTATTATCTCAATGCGCGATTTCAATCCGTTACTGGGTTGAAAGCCGGAGCCAACATTGAAATTGCGGGTGTCCAGGTTGGCCAAGTGGATTCTATTTCCCTTGATCTCGAAAACAATGTCGCCCTGGTCAAATTGAAGTTAAAAAAGGAAGTCGTCCTGACGGATGATGTTATTGCCTCTGTCAAAACGGCTGGATTAATTGGTGATAAATATATAAAGATCTCCCCCGGTGGCTCGGATGAGGTCCTGGAACCGGGAGATACAATTACTGAAACCGAATCCGCATTGGATATAGAGGAATTAATCAGCAAATATGCGTTTGGTGACGTATAATCCTTGAGAACTTGTGCGCTCCAAACGCGCGTCAGCACGCATTTAGTGAATCTATCCTGCAATAAATTGACAACCGTCATATTCTTGTCGATTGTGGAGTTCTTCTGATCCGTTCAACTCTTGACAAACTATGGCAACTTAATATTTTATTATCGCAATCTTGCAGAAACAGTATATTTATGAATTGTTCTAACTAATTCCGGCAAGTCCGGCTCAGGAACTAGGAGGCCCTTTATGTCAGAGGAAAAGAAGGATTTTGTGGTAAAAGACCGCAGACTATTTGCCCAGGAACCCCAAAAAGAACAAGAAAAAGGAGAAGAAGAGACACCGCCTGGCCCAGCAACCCAGGAGGAGCAGACCACTGAACCCCGGGAGAAGGAATCCGCAGCAGAATCCGAGGAGCAACCGCAAATGCCGGAGATTAACTTTCCAACTTTTGTCGCTTCTCTAAACGCCTCAACCCTCCTGCATCTCGGTGCCATTGAAGATCCGTCCAGCGGGCAAAAAACAAAAAACCTTCCGATGGCGAAACAGACGATCGATATCTTAAGTATGCTCGAGGAAAAGACCGCAGGAAATCTGACCAATGAGGAGGAGAACCTGCTGAAAAATATACTTTACGATTTGCGATTAATGTACGTTAAAGAAATGGGGTAACCGAAATCCAAGAGCATGATGACCTAAGCGCCATGAATGAATCCTGAACCAACGTTAATGAGAATTCTGTCTCCCGCTAAAATCAAC
The DNA here is from genome assembly GCA_050121225.1 of Desulfobacterales bacterium. GTDB lineage: Bacteria > Desulfobacterota > Desulfobacteria > Desulfobacterales > JAFDCJ01 > JAFDCJ01. The sequence continues at coordinate 69 of JASFJP010000325.1, read as the reverse complement.
CTGTTCTTGCAGGTAACCGGAAAGAGACCGGATGGTTATCACGAGCTTTTCTCCCTGATGTGCTGTGTT
>JASFJP010000324.1:0-5839 GCA_050121225.1 Desulfobacterales bacterium | reverse complement strand
TTCCTTAGGCGGGGCGGCGTGATCAAGGAAAGAGCTGTCAACCCGGCTGGAAAAAAACACACGGCTATTATCGGTTGTAGAAAAACGAAAATGGTGATTATAGAACTGGAAACGGTACCCAATAGAAATGTCATCCCGCCCGTAATGAATAAGACAACCATTAAAGTTCGTTTCGGACCAAAACGATCCGATGCCCATCCCCCCGCCAATGCCATTCCGATTCCCGGTATTCTTGAAAAAGATATAAGGGTATTGGCCCAGTTTTGACTGATGCCATGTTCGGTTACGAGATATAAGGGCAACATTGCAAAAATACCCAGAGTACCGCTAATTCCCAGACTGAAAAGAAGAATCAGCAACCAATACGAAGGAATAGCAGACAAGGTACGCAAGGAGCTAAAATTAGGGGGTTCTCCTGAATAGTCTCCACCGCGACTATAACGAGAGAAAATGAGGCCAAAAATCAAGGCAACGATTCCAAGGATTCCAAACACGGCCCTCCACGAAAACCAGTACAAAACTGCTTCAGATATAAGCGGCGCTAGTACAAAGCTTAAATTGGGCGCCAATTCGTGAATTGCAATCGCTTTGCCCCAATGTCGCGTTTGGACCGATCCGGTAAGGGTTGCAATGGCTGAAGGTAGATAAAGTCCGGCTGCCAATCCGACCGTCAATAAACTTAGACGTATTGGCCATAGTCCCCCGCTCAGACTGGTAAGCATAAGGGCAATTCCCATGGCGGTGATCGATAGAACAATGGTTCGCTTGTGCGTAAACCGCGAAGAGACAAACCCCGATCCGATAAGGGTTGCAAAATACCCACAGGAAATGAAAAGAAACAGTGAGCCCGCTTCAGCGTGAGACAAATCAAGATCCGTTTCGATGGTCGGTATCAGCGGAGCCAAGGTGATCCGGGAAATGAAGTTAAGGAAAAAAATCGTTGTCAGTAAAAAAAGAAACCCCATCTGGCCGCGGAACCCATCCGTTTCCTGAAATCGATTTTCCTCGTTACGCTGGGGAGTCGCTTTGGTTGACATATTATTCGTCGCAATTTAGTCGATGAATTACTAATAATCTCAGTTTAGTATAGACAAAGTAGTTACCTTGTCTTTAAAGTAAGCTAACTCGTCAGAGGCGATTATGTGTTCTTTGTTTCATCCGGAAATAAAGAATTTTCGTTTCAAATTTAGAAATAAACAGACTGGTTATCTGCAAAGACCAAGTGATTTCTTTCGGAATAGGGTTTGAAGGTGAGCCGATTACACAATACCGTTTTTGGAGTTCATATCAAGCCAATCCAAGACCGCTGGATCATGTCCGGCACATCCAACCACCACGCGTCTTAGGTTACCGGTATGACGCCGGGCTAAATACTCGACGATTTTTTGCCCAGCCACACGCTTTTGACGCATATCCGCCTGGTTGAGAAACACAAGGCGTATAGCATCCACGGGGGCATCCTTGAAAATTCCTTTTTCGGAGGTTAACACTTCGCATACGGCTTCTTCCGTGACGTGATCTCCGGGGGATAAACGTGTTACCTGAGCAAATAACTCGTGTCTGTAAACCCACTCCTCTGTCAACGGTTTACCCACTCCACTTAATCCAAGGACACCGATGATCCATTTTGTGCAATCGGGTATGACGGGCTCATGATCGGCGGGTGCTTTCAGAGGGCGGCGGCGAGATCCGTCGGCTTCGACAATGATCCAGCGAAAAAGGTTTGCCTGGTGGATCGCAGAAATGACATCAGGATTCAAACCAATTAGTTTCTTGTGACCCGCAACATGACCGGCCGCAACCGTAATATGCAGATGCTCGTTGCGCAGATCATCAAGTTGAGTGAAAAGTGGTTCTTTTGCTCCGGCAGTAACGACACAGGCGGACTGATGTTGCGACGGGCGACAAATTTTTGTAGTGGTGGTGGTCAGAACAGAATCGCCGGCGGAAGCAAACTCACGTGCAAGGTGAAACATGAGCGTTGTTTTACCACCGGACCCCACCAAACTCACAACACCGCCGTTTTCCATCATGAAGGCTTTTTGTAAAGATGTCATGCTCAGCAATTATGAACTCTCATGATAGCTTCCAGCACTGAACCTGCGATTGCCCGCGCTTTATCGGATATCGTATAGCAAAACCCAGTATCTCCTCTTGGATCAATATCACCTACTTTCATACCTTGCGTCACCTGAGTCCGGGGACGAATAAGTCCGCGCACAACGCCGTTTATCAGAGCCGCAATATCTTCGCCAGCCACGGATGCGACAATTTCGCTTTTTTCTACTAAATCGCCAATAGACACCGACGTCAGGAATCGTCCGTTGGTAGGGGCTCGCAATACGCGCTCTTGGTCATATCCCGCGATTGGCCCGGGAACTCCGGTGTTCCGTTCCGCTTTACCGGATGTTAGTATTTTACCCAAATTATGCCCCCGATTGGTTTCAATGACCATATCCACATCATGCCCGGCTGAAAAACCGGGACCCAAGCCGATAACCACAGAAGCGTCATTCATGGACGTACCCAGATTTTTTTTGGCGAGGATGGCATCAACGACCACATCCGCCCGTATGGATTTGAGAGTTTGCCAAGATGGATCAACAATGACGGCAATTTTTTCTTTTCGCCAGATTGCTTTGACCTCATCCAGGTTGTGCGCGAGGACTCCCTCAACACCCTCAACCTCTTTTTTCTCCCCATGAACCGCTTCGCAAAAAGACACCTCGCGTCTGACGGCCAGGGGATTGGCTGTCTCCATCATAAAAATTTTTTTTAGATTGGCCATAAACAACCGCCACGCTACGGCGCTGGCCATTTCCCCGCCCCCTTTGATTGCGATCACTAAATCGATGGGTCTAATTGGTTCAAACTCCCTTTTTAGATTTTTGCAACTTCTTCGCTGCTAAAATCTCGTTTCGACGCGGCATCTGAAGTTTCGTATCCAGAAATCCATGTTCGCACACGATCCGTCCCGTAAGTCTTTTCCCAAGCCGCGAGAATCTCGTCAACAGGAATATCTGCGAAGGTGCCGTGATCTTCGACATATTCCATAAATTGTTTCTTTTCTGCATTATACGGATGAAATATGGAGTCCTCGTATCCATTGAATTCGAGGGGAATCACCTTGTGGCGTTTACAAAGCTCAATGTTGAAGGCCGGCGTGGCCTTCACCCATTTTTGATTTAAAAAAAATTCTACAAACCCATGGTAGACAAATAGATCCGATCCTAAATATTCAAGCAACTGCCTTGTGGCCAGATGGTTGCGTACCGTTGCAAATCCAACGCGCGATGGAATTCCGCACACCCTGCCTAAGGCACACAAAAGGCAGGCTTTCCCGACACAGAATGCCCTCCCACTTTTCAAAACGTTGCTGGCGCGGTAGTGTTCCGGTCTATAAAATGGCAAATAGGGATCATACCAGATGACATCTCTAACGGCATAATAAAGCTTCACCGCCTTTGAAACCAAGTCATTTCCAGCATCCTTTACGGCGTTATTGGCATAGGCAATAATATCTTGATTGTCGCTGTCAATAATTTTCGTTGGTTCAAGATATTCCCTAAATTCAGATTTCATGGTTTGTGCCTTTTTAAATGATTTGGTCTGTTGGATATCAGATTTGTGTATTTACACAAAAATTCGAAAACAGATAAAATAACTTGTATCAAATGTCTTGGAAAAAACCAACAGCTGGGATTATCTTAGCTGCCGGAGAGTCTTCCAGGTTCGGATAACCCTAACAGTTGTTAAAATAAAAAATCGGATAGTTTTTATAAACTTAATTCTTTGATGCTTTAATCCGAATCAAACCTTAATGCATCGCGTTGGGTATGATGAGTGCCAGTTGGGGGAAAATAATCAATATGATGATGCTGAGGATACAAGCGAGTAAGAAAAAGCTGACGCTTTTGAAAATTGTGGCAAGACCGATTTCCGGAGCAAGGGCTTTAACGACATAAATATTAACACCGACCGGTGGTGTGATTGCTCCCATGGTTGTGACCATGCATAGGATAATCGCATACCAGATTGGATTAAAACCAAGCGCAATACCTAAAGGAAAAAAAATCGGTATGGTCAGCACTAAAAATCCTAATGCATCCATAAAACAACCGCCCAACAGATAAATTATCAAGATGATGATCAGGATAATATGCGGTGAAACCGGTAAAGACGCGGCAAAGTCAGCGACCATAAACGGCAATCGGGTTACGGCTAAAAAACGGCCAAAAATAATAGCCCCGGTAACCAACATGTACACCATGCAAGATATTTTTAAGGTTTCTCTCACCGAACGCAAAAAGGCTTCCCAGGTCAACCTTCTGGTTGCAATGGATACAACAAGAGTGAAAAAAACTCCGGCAGCACCAGCTTCGGTAGGTGTAAAGAGTCCGACATACAATCCCCCGATCACTAGGGTAAATATGGTTACGGCTTCAATAACACCGATCAGTGATTTTAATTTTTCCACAAAACTGGTTTTAGGACCGGCAGGGCCATATTCGGGGAATTTCCAGCAAATGGCGATAATTGTAAACACAAACAACAAGCCCAAAACAACCGCCGGCAATATACCGGCAAGGAAAAGCTTTAAAATAGATTGTTCTGTCTGCAGACCAATGATGATAAGAACCACGCTCGGTGGCATGACGGTTCCCAGAGTACCGCCGGTGACGACCGTTCCGCTGCTCAACCGTGAATCATAATGATATTTTTTCATCTGGGGTAAAGCGACTGTGCCCATTGTCGCCGCCGTGGCTGTATTTGAACCGCAGATCGCAGAGAACATCTCATCGGCACCAATGGTAGCGATTGCCAGGCCTCCCCGCCAGTGCCCCATCCATTTATAGGCTGCATCATAGAGCCGCTCAGCAATTCCAGCACTAAAGGCCAGATATCCCATGAATATAAACAGCGGAATAACTGTAAAACCATATTTCGAGAAAGTGCTCCAAAGGTCGGCACCAATCATATTTGAAGCCGCGGTAAAGGAGACAACATAAGAAAAACCGCAAAATCCCACCACCGCCATGGCAAATCCCACAGGCATGCCAAGTAAAAAGAGGACAATTAGAAGTACAATAATGCCGATAATTCCGACAAATGCTGGATCCATTTATTCTTCTCCCTTTTTTTCAAAAAATAACTTTAAAAATTCTATTAGCATGGCAAAGGAGAGAAGAAAACAGCCCAGAGCGACACCGTAAGTAAACGGGTAATAGATGATTCGAAGGGTCTCAGTAATCTCACCCGTTTTCCAGAGTGTCGTCGCGTATATGGAAATTTGCCAACCGGCAATGGCAAAAAAGGCCGCGCAGATAACAAAATTGACACGGTTGATAAATTTCTGCGTTTTCTTTGAAAATCGATTCACCACGATATCAACCGATGTATGGCCTTTTTTCATCTGGGTGTAACCCAATGCAAATGCGGTTACAATGGCCCCCAAAAAACCCATCACTTCAAAGGTGCCCTTGATCGGGATCCAGACAATTCGCGTAATGATGTTGGCACAGGTCACCGATATCATTGCCGCCAAACAAATACCGGCAATCCAGACGAACACCAGGTTTAAAATTCGATTGATTTTTTCCAAGACCAACATGGCACGTCTCATAGGAAACGGATGATCGGAGCAAAGCGCCTTACGTTTGTAAATGACAGAAAACGGATTGCGGAGCTCTGCACTTCGCAATCCGTTTTAGGTTTAGGTATTTTCTTCTACTTAGAATATTTGCCGATCAATAGTTGAATATCTTTTACAATATCTTCTGCAGGTAATGCTTTAGCCTTGGCATCGGTAATCCATTTATCCGTAAGTGGTTGCAGTTTT
>JASFJP010000323.1:0-5843 GCA_050121225.1 Desulfobacterales bacterium | reverse complement strand
GGCGGTGCATGCATGGAGCCGCGGGCAATCCTGGGAAACCGTGCAGAACCTCGCCGAATTGGAGGAAGGGGATCTGGCTATGCTGATTTTACGGACCGCAGACAACCTCAGGCACATGCGCCGGCTAAAGAACGTATTCCCCGAAACCGCGGAAACTGCCTCGCTGGCTATTGATAAGATTTTGCGGGAACCGGTAGTCACCTTCTAACAGCAATTGTGAAGATAAATATTTACGAATTCATCAATATTAAATTCATTGGGGTATTCAAAGATGATTGTCGCCGAGAATTTTCTGGATGGTTCCGGCCAGCTGGTTCAGGTTAAACGGTTTTTGGATAAATCCGTCACATCCCCGCTGCAAAATTTCGGTGGCCTGGCCGTTTATACTGTATCCGCTGGATAGCAGGACTTTGATTTCGGGATCAATTTCTTTCAAACGATCAAATGTCTCCCCGCCGCCCATCCCGGGCATAATCATATCCATTATAACCAGATCGATGTTGTCAGGGTCTTCTTTATAAATTTTTAATGCCTTTTCCCCGCTTAGGGCCGGAATCACTTGGTAGCCCATCTCTTCCAGGAGCTCTTTGCCGACCTCAAGAATCATCTGCTCATCATCAATCAAGAGAATGGTTCCGGTGCCTTTTATGAGCGCAGCAATGACTTCTTGTTCCTCGATGATCGATTTTTCCGAAGCCGGTAGATAGATCGTAAAGGTCGTGCCATGTTCCTTTTCACTGTACACATTGATGTACCCGCCGTGATTTTTAATAATTCCATACACCGAAGCGAGCCCCAACCCCGTTCCACGGCCCATTCCTTTGGTGGTAAAAAAAGGCTCGAAAATACGTTTTTGGGTTTCTCTATCAATGCCCACACCGGTATCGGCAACCGTGGTCTTTACATAGTTGCCGGGGTCCATGTAGGGCAGGACATTGGACCTGCTCACGACGACATTTTCGGTATGAACATATAGATCACCGCCGGCGGGCATAGCTTGCCATGCATTGACATAAAGGTTCAGTAAGGCCTGTTCGATCTGTCCGCGGTCCACTTCAACTGTCCAGATGTCATCATAGAGGTTGGTGTGAATTTTGATTTCCTTCTTGGTACGGCCAAACATAGCCGCTGACTTATCAAGAATCTCATTTAGATCGGTGGCCTTGACATGATACTTCCCTCGGCGGGCAAATCCTAGCAGCTGTTTGGTCAACTCGGTGCCGTTCTGAACATATTTTTCTATATTTTTGATCTTCTCATGATTAGGATGATCGGATTCAATCTTAAGCAGCATCAGGGAGGCATTTCCCTGGATACCCATTAAAATGTTGTTGAAGTCATGGGCGATGCCGCCAGCCAGAGTGCCAATGGATTCCATTTTTTGGGCCATCTGCAGCTGGGTTTCCAGTTTTCGTTTTTCTTCTTCTGCCTTTTTTCGCTCGGAGACATCGCGGAGCATTCCGCGGAAACCGACTGGCTGTCCGTATTGATCTTTCATCAACGAGATGGATAGCTCAAGAGCCGCATCACCGCCATTTTTGCGCGTCACATCGTAATCCGTTACAGTTTCAGCAATAAAGCCTTGCCTGAGGCGCTCTAAAATGGGAACCATATTCTCAGTTGTGTTCGAGGTAGCGAATTGGCGGGTGTTCATTCCCAAGAGCTCTCGGCGGTTGTAACCCAGAATATTACAAAAGGGATCACTGAAAAATGTGAGGTTGCCGGCGAGATCGGTTTCAAAATAACCTTCTTCGATGCTTTCGAGGATGGTCCGGTACTTCTCTTCGCTCTCCCTCAAGGCATCATCGGCTGCTCTGCGTTTGTTCATCGTGTACTGAAAATGAGAACCGAAAATGACAAACAGGCATATCACCAGAAGACGTGTCCAGGTTTCAAATATATCGGGTCCAAGGACGTGCTGAATAAAGTTTGCTTCCGGATCCAGAAAGAAATACATGAATGATTCGCAGATCCAGTAGAAGGCAGCTAAGCCGATACCGGTTACGACCATCGAATCCATTATATTGCTGCCAAGTTTACCTTTATCATCCATTTTTTTTACCTTAGTTAACCTTTAAAGAATATTAAATAATCAATTTCCTGTCAAATTAAAAAGCTTTCCTTTAGCCAGGTTGCGGAAAATCTGCAAAGATCGAATAACTTGCCTACCCCACATTTTAGTGCTTCTCTTCGTAGTTGAAGTAACGTAATAATACTGTTCTTTTCACCACGGAAGTTCACGGAGGTTCACTGAATGATTGTATCCGTTCAGGGGTTCAGAGTTCAAGGTTAATAGGTTCGGGTTCAGATCCAATCAGAACCATTGATTCATAGGCACTGAGGGAAACCGAATATAAATAAAAAATTAATCACGAAAGCGCGAAAGTCTGAAAACACGAAAAAGAGATGAGAAGAATTTCGTGCTTCCAAGATTTCGTGTTTTCGTGATGAAAAAAGTGTTCACGAAATACAAAAAAACTAAAATCAAGATGCTGACAATTGACGACAATCAGCGGACACTCTCATCAAGCTTTTTGTTTTAACTACGGCAATATTTTCCCTGATAATCCGTGCCCATCCGTGGTAAATTATTTTCTCTGTTTCACCTCGAAGTTCCAGGGACACAGAGACAGTCTATCCATTAGACGAACATTGCATTTCCCTCAAATTTCCGGTATTCTTAGAAAAATGAAAAATAGCAACTCCTCAGTCAGCTACCATTCCAAATATGGAACCGTGCTGTTATCATTGTTGTTAATCGCTGTTATCCTGATATACACCGACACACTGACAACGCCTTTCATTTTCGATGACATCAACAACATCCGGGACAATCCTCATATCCGCATCCCGAGTCTCAGTATAAAAAACCTGGCCTGGGCCGGATTTATGAGCCCCATATCCAGTCGCCCGATTGCCAACATCAGCTTTGCACTGAACTATTATTTCAGTGGATACAATCTTGTCGCACTGCATCTGGTAAATATTTTAATCCATCTCGCGACCGGTGTATTCTTGTTTTTCCTGGCCAAGGCAACTTTAAAAACTCCCGCCTTGCGCTCCCGTTATGTGAACCCGGGGTGGATTCCCTTATTAACCGCCTTTATTTGGATGGTGCATCCGATTCAGACCCAATCCGTCGCTTTTCTGGTCCAGCGAATGAACAGCTTGTCTGCTATGTTTTACATACTGTCAATGCTTCTATACGTTCAATTTCGGCAGTCAGAAACTAAGAGGGCAAAATGGTCTCTAAGTGCCGGCTGCATTCTGGCGGGGCTATTGGCGATCGGCTCAAAAGAAATTGCCGCCACCCTTCCGGCGTTCATTGCTTTATATGAATGGTATTTTTTCCAGAGGTTAGACACACGATGGATTAAACGTCACTTTTTGATGTTGTGTGGCTTTATGTTGCTGGTCGTCATTATTTCCCTGATTTATTTAGAGAACCAGCCTGTTGCTAAAATTTTGTCCACTTACAATAATAGAGATTTTACCCTATCTCAGCGCGTACTCACTGAATTTCGGGTTGTCATGTTCTACATCGGTCTGTTGCTGTGGCCTCACCCGTCAAGATTGAATCTCGATCATGATTTTCCCCTCTCATATGCGTTAACCAATCCGATCACAACCTTGTTTTCCATCGCAGCCATCGGCGTGATCATTATTTTAGCGATTCTGTGTGCCAGACGGGAACCCTTAATTTCGTTTTCGATCCTATGGTTTTTCGGCAATCTCATTATCGAGTCTTCGGTCATCGGGCTGGAACTCGTTTTTGAGCACCGCAACTATTTACCCTCCACGTTTGCCACACTGGCGGTGGTAACCCTGGTAACCAGATATCTAAAGCCTTATTGGTTGAGCATTATTTCTCTATGTGTCGTGGGGACATTGTTCACTTTATGGACCTATCAAAGAAACCAAACATGGTCCGATGAAATTGCCCTATACCGGGATAGTTCTGAGAAATCGCCGCGAAAAGCCCGGCCGCACAACAATCTGGGCGCCGCCTTATCGCGTCAAGGGTACTTAAAAGAAGCCATCGAGCACTATCATACAGCCCTGAGGCTGAAGCCCGGCTATATCGATGCCCACTACAATTTAGGTTATGCGCTGGCAAAGCAAGGAAATCTGAAAGAGGGGATTTACCATTTTCAGCAAGTTCTTCGGCGCGAGCCGAAACATGTAAAGGCCCACAACAATATGGGCGTTTCGCTGGTGCTCCAAAAGCGTTACTCGGAGGCAATCCATCATTTCCGCAGTGCGCTTGCGATAACACCATGGGACGCGGATTTGCATAACAATCTGGGTTATGCCTTAATGGCCCAAGGTCTTTTGGAGCAGGCGATCCAACAAATTACCCGGGCGCTGGAACTTGATCCCGGTAATGCAAATGCACACACCAATCTCGGTCTGGCCTTAAGAGGCCAAGGTGATCTAAAAGCCGCCCGAGATCAATTTATCCGAGCACTTGAAATCAACCCCAATCATGCTGAGGCCCGACGCAATCTTACGGAAATTGAAAATATAATCAGGAAACCAGATTAAAGAAATCAGCTTCTTGCTTTATTTTTAGATCTTTTATTTTCGTAAGCAAGGCCCGGTAGCTGATATCCAGGATTTTAGAAGCTTTGGTGCGATTCCAGCCTGTTTTCCCCAGGACATAAGAAATCACTTCTTTCTCTATTAAATCACGGGATTCCCTCCTTATGTCCTTTAGCGAATAATGATTAAGATTCGGTTGGTTATCGCCAACTAGTCCTAAATTGTTTAAAAAAGGAAAGGTCTTGTTTCGCGCCGCTTGTTTTTCTAAGCCACTTTGCGGAGAATAGGATTGTTGTAGCATGTCATCTATAATATCTTGACTGTCGCGGATAATTAAGATCCGTTTCATGACATTTTGAAGTTCGCGGACATTACCGGGCCAATGGTAAGCAATCAGTTTGTCATAGGTGTTTTTTCTGAGTGTCGGCAAGGTTCTGTCTTTGAACTGTTCAGAATATAATTTTGTGTAGTGATCGATAAGAACAGGGATGTCATCAGGTCTGTTGCGCAGCGGTTCAATTTTGATCTTGATTGTATTTAATCGATGATACAGATCTGCTCTGAAGTTGCCCTTTTTGAGGTCATCTTCCAATACGTGATTGGTAGCCGCTATTACCCAGACGTCAGTTTTGACGAGTTTTTCGGATCCCAAAGGGGTAAAATCCTGGTCCTGAAGTGCATGCAAAAGCTTGGACTGCAACGCTGTCGACATATCACCGATTTCATCTAAAAATAAAACTCCGCCGCAGGCTTGTTCGAATTTGCCGCGCATTCTGTTATTTGCCCCGGTAAACGCCCCCCTTTCATAGCCAAACATTTCACTTTCGAGCAATGTATCGGGCAAAGCGGCGCAATTTACTTTCACAAAGGGCTTTCCGACCCGATTTGACTTTTGATAGAGATTGTGCACAATCAAGTCTTTTCCGACGCCGGTTTCACCGCATACCAATATATTTAATTCGGTATCTGCGACCTGGTTAATGATCCCTTTGATATTTCGAATGTTTTGGCTGATGCCGATTATCTTGGTTTCCATGGTATTATTGCTATTGTTATTATTTTTTCCCATAAATGATCGTCAAGAATATCCAGAATTAATGTAAAAATTCTAAAATCTTACCTTCTTCATCAGGCACACAGACCGATTGCGGTTCTTCCAGCAATAGATTTACGCCCATTTGATGTATCGGTATATTTATCGGATTCCTTTAGAAAAATTTGTCATGGTAGTTGGTTTCTGTAACCTCATCCCATTTTGTCAAGGATGAATCAATCCACCCTGAAAAATCGCACACCCGGGT
>JASFJP010000322.1:0-5847 GCA_050121225.1 Desulfobacterales bacterium | reverse complement strand
AATGGAGCTCCCTGTCGAAACGGAACTTTCCGGTTCTGACAAGGATGGTTTTCACTCCAACCGCTTGTGCCCCCTTGATGTCGGTTTCGACGTCGTCGCCGATCATCGCCACCTGAGAAGCTGAAAGGCCGAGATCCCCAAGGGCCATATCAAAATACGCCCGGTTAGGTTTCCCGATGAGAGTTGCCTCTGTCTCTGTCGCATACTCCAGCGCCGCAACAAAAGCTCCGGCATCCAGCAATAGTCCGTTCTTGGTTTGCCAAAATCGGTTCTTTTGCAGAGCAATCAGCTGAGCACCGGCTTTTACCGAGAGAAAGGCACTGTTTAAAACATCGAAGGTGAAGGCCGATCCCATGTCACCGACGACGACAGCCTCAGGTTGGTCGCTGGTGATATTAAACTCAGCGAAATCTTTTCGGGCTTCCTCAGTCAGAAGCAGTTGCACTCGTGAAACGCCTTTTTCAGCCAGCCAGCGTGCGCCAACCCATGCTGTACTGAACATCTCCTCAGGCTTCGCCCGAATATTGAATCGCAAGAGCTTATTAACCAACGATTCTCTTGACACCATCGTCGTATTGGTCAGGAAACGAAGCTGAAAACCCTCCTGCCGCAGCCAATTCACAGTCTCCACGGCACCGGGAATGCATTGATCTTCGATATAAAGAACTCCGTCAAGATCAATGAGAAACCCTTTAATTGTATTCACAAGATTAAGTCCGGTTATCTTCAAAGCCAGAGTAACTTATTTGTGTTTTCGGAATAACCGTAAAATTAAAGATCTGCCAACCCTTTTGCGGTATGCCATCCCAAAATTAGAGCTCGAGTACCATTCCGATTTCATCACAATGAAAATATTTCGGACATCGACTGCACTCACCCCACACTTTGGCGGGAAGCTCCGTGCGTTCTAATCGCTTGAATCCAAGCTTTTTGAAGAACTCTTCCGTCAAGGTGAACGTATACAAACTCCTTACGCCCAGTTGTTGGGCCTCTCCTTTCATGTATTCGACCAATTTGCTTCCCAGCCTCAAATGCTGGTAATCTGGGTGAATCGCCAGCGCCCGGACCTCGGCGATATCTTCCCAGAGTACATGCAGGCTCCCGCAGGCCACGATCAGATTCAGCACCTCTCTGGTCTCTGTCATGGTGTACACCGGAACTTTGGCATCGACGGCTATGACAAAATCCCTGATATTCTCATAAAGATACTGAGGACCGCGGGGTAGCATCAGGTTTGATGCGGCAAAGCCGTTGACCAGTTCAAGGATTTCTTCCACATCCCGAATCTGGGCTTTCTGGATGACAATCTGGCTGTCTTCTTTGGGCTTTTTGACTACTTTCCTGAATTTTTCTTCGGGTTTCTTTTTGTCCGGCGTGTGCTCCGGAGGTGGTTCAACGTATACCATATCAGTTTTCCTGCGGATTGATCCAAGATCCTGTTGTTGAGATAGCTTCTACGTTCCGCCTGGTTGAAATGATACAAAAAATATGGCTCGGATCAAAGCCGGTGTCAAGGCTAAAGATAAATAAGGAATGCCGGTTTGCCGGGAGTCGAAAGGAAGCAAAGCCTTTAATATGAAGAATTGGCCTGCATCCTGTCATGTCGAGGTGCAGGCCAAGGTCGAATTTAGGTTGTCTTCAAATTAAAAGACAAGGATGGCGCGCTTTAGGAAAATTCTTCAAATATAGTCTGCTCCACACCGTAGATATAGGCGATCAAAGCGGCCCGGATCCACATGCCGCAGCGCTCCTGACGCCAGTAGGCCGCCCGCGGGTCCTTATCAATGCGGACGTCAATCTCATAACGCCGGGGCAGCGGATGCAATATGGCACAGTGGGTTTGAATCTTCGACAGATGCTCTTCTCTCAGATGAAAATTTGGATAGGTTTCCGCTTCACTGGCGGGATCTTCGGAATATTCATTTTGAATCCGGGTCATGTAGATAGCGTCGACCTCGGGCATAACGCTCTCAAAATCCTCGGTTTCAAAATAAGGTATCGCATGTTTGTTCAAAAACTCTTTGATGTCATCCTTCATTTTGAAGACTTCAGGCGCGACATAGACCAGCTCAACATCTTTATAGTTTTTCATCAGATAGCTCAGGGACCTCACGGTGCGACCACGCTTTAAATCCCCCACCATAGCGATTTTTTTACCGTCCAGGCCGCCAATGGTCCTGAATTCCCGTTCCAGGGTGTAAATATCCAGCAGGGCCTGGGTGGGATGTTGATCAGGGCCCGAACCGCCGTTCAGCACCGGCACGGGGTGATCAGTCTGATTCAACACCCAGGCGGTTTTTTCGGCGAATCCGGCCTCCGGATGCCTTGAGATAATCAAGTCGACGTAACTGGCAAAGGTGCGGATGGTGTCCTCCGGCGATTCCCCTTTGACTTCCGAACTGGTGGAGGTGCCCCGAATTTCCGATACGGTCAACCCCAGTATGTGACATGCATTTTGAAAGGACAGAAAGGTCCGTGTGGAAGGCTGAACAAAATAGAGCATGGCCCGTTTATGGGGCAGCAGGTGCCTGAGTTTGCTCTGTCCCACTCTGGTTTTGGCAAGCAATCGAATCATATCGGCCAGATTACCCAAAGAGTCCAGGAATTCCCTATCGAATTGCTGGGCATAAATAACATCAAAAATCCGTCCGTTTAATTTAAACGCTTCCAATTTCTCATCAACGGGTTTACTGATAAATTCTTCCCATCCTTCGAATTCCTGCTGGGTTTGTTCTGCGTAGCGTTCCATTGGTTTCTCCTAATCTTAAAAGTGAGGTTGATTTGTTCTTAAGATTTAACTATTGCAGAATTATTATTGTGTGTCAAGAAAACGATGACCACACTATATAGTAGATTCTTGCCAATTAACAGCAAATCTTCGCATGTTCAACGTCCACCGTTCAGGGATTTAAGGCCAAGTATGCTATTTTTTGCATCGGACGACTTCCTTTCTTTCGGTGTATCTGTTTTTGGTGAGAAAAAAAACAATACACACCAAGGTCGTCCGTTTTTCATAATACCAAAATTAATAGGTTCGGGTTTAGATCCAATCTGAACCATTGATTCATGGCCACTGAGGGAAACCAAAATTAAGATTTCCCGCAGCAAAGCTGACGGGGTTGTCGGGTGATAGGAAAAAGGTCTATTATATCGCAACAAGCTGCGGGGATTTAGATCCTAAAATGAACTGTCTGTGTCCGTCCGCGTGGGTCTGTGGCTAAATTAATTGACCGCCTCGTCGGCCAGCGGCTGGGCTTAACATAAAAACGCTTAAACCTTGACAAAAAACAAACTTGATCGTCCGCTGGATTTCTGCCATATTTCGAAACCTTAATAAATTCGAATATCGGTTTGATTCATAGGAAAGGTTCAATGTCTTTTAAAGAAGTTAAAACCTCTATTTTAGAAAGAATTGCTGCTGCTGCAAAGGCAACATTTGGACAGCAACCGGAAGGGCTAGAGTTAGGATTTCCACCAAACATTGCGCTGGGTCACTTTGCAGTGGGCTGTTTTCCACTGGCAAAGCAATTTCGGAAATCACCTGCGCACATAGCCAAACAAATTTCAGAAGCCATAATTCAGGATGACGTCATCGAAAACGTAAATGCCGCTGGTCCCTACCTAAACATCACGCTTTTTCCCGATGTTCTTTTTGGTAATATTTGTAGCCATATCATCAACGCAGACACAAAATACGGTGACTCTGCAATCGGCCAGAGCAAACGGGCGATGATCGAATATCTGTCACCCAACACAAATAAACCGCTTCATCTCGGCCATCTGCGCAACGGGGCCTTAGGTATGGCTTTATCAAACATGCTGGAAGCGACCGGTCACTGGGTCGTTAAAGCCAATTTGGTCAATGATCGGGGCGTTCATATTTGTAAAAGCATGCTGGCCTGGCAGCGATGGGGCAACGGCTCGACACCGGAATCCGAGGGAGAGAAGGGCGATCACTTTGTCGGTAATTATTATGTGCGGTATGCCCAGGAGGTTGAAAATGAACCCGCTCTCGAACAAGAGGTTCAGCAAATGCTTCAGAAATGGGAGGCCGGCGATCCGACCACCGTGGAACTCTGGAAAAATATGAACGGCTGGGTGTATGACGGCTTTGCCGAAACATACCGTCAGTTCGGACTGCAATTCGATACCTTTTACTATGAGTCCGATACCTATAGGCTCGGCAAGGACGTAATTCAGGAAGGGCTGGAAAAAAAAGTGTTTACCATTGATCAGCGCGGCAACACCGTATTTACTCTCCCCGAGGCTGAATTCGGCCGCGATAAAAATGGTGAGCTAAAAAAAATTACGGTATTGCGACCCGATGAGACTAGCCTTTACATTTCTCAGGATATCGGCACAGCTATTCTGAAAATAAACGATCACAACCTTGACTATTCAATTTATGTGGTCGGCAGCGAACAAGAATATCATTTCAAGTGCCTTTTTCTTATTCTGGATTCCCTCGGCTACCGTTGGGCTAAAGATTGCTATCATCTTTCCTACGGTATGGTATACTTGCCCGAAGGCAAGATGAAATCCCGGGAGGGAAAGATCGTCGATGCTGACGAACTGATCGTGGAATTGAAAAAACTGGCTGGAGCAGAAATTCGTGAACGTGACCCGCAGAACCGGCTTTCTCAGGATGAAATTAGCCGCAGATCGGAGAAAATCGGCGTTGGTGCGATTAAATTTTACCTTCTAAGAGTGAGACCCACGCAAAGTATTAATTTTGATCCGGCCGAATCGATTTCTTTTGACGGCTTTACCGGACCCTATTGCCAGTATGCCTATGCACGGATCTTCGGGATACTGGAAAAATCCGCTAAAAAAGAAGTCGATCTCAATACCTGCGATTTTTCCGTGCTGGGTAACCCCGAGGAACTGCAGTTGCTGCAGAAACTGATCCAGTTCCCGCAAGAGATTCAAGGGGCTGTCCAAGAGTATAACCCATCAAAGATCGCGGTACATACTTTCAACACAGCTAAAGCGTTTAACCAATTTTACAATAAACACCCCGTGCTGCGCGCAGACAATGACAAATTAATCGCAGCCAGGCTGGCGCTGATTAAGGCAGTAGCGGTAGTACTGAAAAAAGGATTGAATTTACTGGGCATCGAAGTTTTAGAAAATATGTGAGTCTAGCTTGGGAACGAGGGAATGCTGTAAAATCCCCAATTACAAATCCCAAATCAAAATTACCTTCCCCGCCCGCAAAGTGAAAGTGGGTTTCGGTATTTGGATATTGGGATTTGAGATTTATTTGAAATTTGGTGCTTGTAATTTGCAATTTGCCCTCATATACAGCTTCTGTGTTTTTTCGATCAAACTGGCCGCTTTTCAGGCAGCGGCTGGGCTGATCCTTTAACCTAGAACGATGAACCCTAGAATCCTGATTAAAATTGGCGGCCAGGCTTTCGAAAACGAGGACGGTTTCAAAGAGCTGGCTGCGGCAATCAAGGCTATTCGCAGTATCGAGGTTATTATCGTGCATGGCGGCGGAGCAGAGATTTCTCAAGCGTTAAATGATGCCGGCCGGGATACTAGGTTTATTGATGGTATCCGGGTGACTCTGGCTGAAGATATCAAAATTGTAGAATCCGTGCTATCCGGCACAATCAACCAACGAATCGCGGGCTGGCTTGAGAAAAACGGCGTTGCCTGCATTCGAATGTCGGGCAAGACGGAAAACCTGTTTATCGTCCAGCCAATGATCCGCAGAGGACAGGCCTTAGGGTACGTGGGCCAAATTGAACAAGTGAATCCTGATGTTATTAGAGAGACCTTAAAAAACGGGGGCGTGCCGGTTATTTCACCGATATCCGCGGATAAAAAGGGGCTCAGCTA
>JASFJP010000321.1:0-5860 GCA_050121225.1 Desulfobacterales bacterium | reverse complement strand
TGCCTTATTTTCAATTCGTATTACATACAGTTATGACTACCTCGACGTCAGCCAAATATATTGATATGGTTTGAGTGTAAATGAGTCCGTTCGGAACGATTCACCTGAAATAAGATCGGTCATCGAGTCGTGAGCACCATGCACATTTAGTGAAAGCAGGACTTCCGACGAAGATACATTCGACACGGCGTAAATTGTCTGTTCAGCTGCGGAACGTTTGATCGCGAATACTTTAGGATCGATTTCACATATCTCAAAGTCTGCATTGGGGTGAAACGCGGATTGCTTTTTCCTGGTTTTGATCAATTCGAGATATGGATAGAAGACTTTCGACCGGAATGACTCTGGATTAGTTAGTTCACTCAACACATCGTTTAGCTGAAGTTTTTCGCGGTTGATGGTTCTGGCCCGTCCCGTCTGTTGCGCACCTTGCACCCAGTTGCGAGAGCCGAGCAGGCTGTGGATGTAGGTGGCGGGCACACCCGGCAGTGCATACTGGATGGCCTGTGAAGCCAGGAACCGATCCGCCCGGGTGGATTTCTGGTTGGCTAAGATTGCATCCACATAGGTGATGTTCAGTTCATAGGGGCTGTCGCTACCGTCCGGATTGCGTTTATAGGAGACCTGCCCTTGATTGGCTTTAACGACCTCAACTAATTCATCCAATGCCTGCGACGGCAAGATACCTTCGAGGGGTCGAACCCCGATACCGTCATGGGATGCGGTGAAGTTAAAAAAAGTGTTGGAGCTGGATTCCAGACGAAGCCCTTTGGCCCAATCGGAAAGTACGGTTGTATCTTCGTTGACGAAAGAATAGAACAGCAACGGCGGTAGAGTGAAGTTATACACCATCTGGGCCTCATCGCGTCCGTTTCCGAAGTAGCTGATATTCTCCGCGTGAGGTACATTGGTTTCTGTTAGAATCATCACATCCGGGGCAACAAGATCCAGGATTGCACGAAACAGCTTCACCACGGCATGGGTCTGAGGCAAATGAATGCAATTGGTCCCGATTTCCTTCCAAAGATAGGCAATGGCATCCTGCCGGAGAATAGTTGCACCCTGCTCGACATAAAAGAGCAGCACGTCGACCATTTTGGAAAGCACATCCAGGCTTTTAAAATTAAAATCTATTTGATCGGCACTAAATGTCGTCCAGAGATGAACGGCAGAACCGTTGTGCTTTTTGTATGCGCTTAACAGGGGTAACGACCGCGGACGCGTGACCATCGATAAATCGGTGTTGGGATCAACGGCGATGGCGAACTCTTCAAATCCTTGCTTGCCGGCCAGATAATTTTCAAACCACTGGCTTTTGGAGGAAAAGTGATTGACGACGTAATCAAACATGAGCTGAAAATCACGGCCGATGGTGTTGACGTCTTCCCAGGAGCCGAGTTCGGGGTTGATGGCGAAAAAGTCCATGACGGAAAAACCATCGTCGGAAGAGTACGGAAAGAAAGGTAAAAAGTGAATGGTGGAAATGGCACCTTTCAAATATTGATTGGCGAATTGATTGAGAGTGGCGATAGAGGTCTGCCCCTCCTGCATTAGTGAATCACCGTAAGTGATCAGCACCACGTCTTCCTGTGAGAAAAATTCTTGCTTTTTTCTTTTTTGGGCCGGAAATTTTTCAATTATCGGCAGAAGCCGCTCAAAAGCTGACTGCCCCTTCTTCTCGCCATATATTTCAAAGAGCAGCTCTTTAACCTTTTGCATGCCGTCCATTGCTTATCTCCATTTATCGTAAGATTATCAGCGCTTGGAGGTTACCAGTCCTTTTGAAATCAGAAACCCCCGCAGTCCTCGGTGAAGGACTGAATATGAATAGTACTTCAATCCCAAATCATAATTATGATCAACCATCTCCTGACGGAGCTGCTGATTGTCCAGTATCTGTTTGGTCTTCTCGACCGCCTCGGATGTGACATACCCGTCGATTTCGATGACGGAAAAACCCTTGGGCTTGATATCTTTGGTATAGATGGAATAGGCATTGACCACAATGGGTTTGTGAAAATAAATCGCTTCCAGAAAAGCATTGCCGAAACCTTCAAAAGTGGAAGGGTAGGTTACCAGATCGGCATACGGATAAATATCTTCCAGGGTGTAGATCTTTCGGCCGTCCCCGGTTTGTCCTCTATTCTCATTAATGATATCTGATACAAAAACGGTGTTTACTCCCATGAGGCGGGAATAGTCTTTCAAGCGCTGCTCGTAGTCATAGCCTTCATCGCCGGAGGCATGCGAAATTATCAATTTCGCTTTTCTTCCCAGGCGATTGACCAGTTCGATGGCATGCTCAATTCCTTTACGTTGCACGACGCGCGTCGGTTGCAGAATAAAAAGTTCGTCATCTTCAACCCCAAGCGCCTGGCGCACATCTGACGTATAGTCATCCGGCGCTGGCGGAGGATTTGCGAAATCCATCACATTTGGGGCGACATGCGAGGAGACTCCCGTCCGAAGACCGAGTTGGGCATCCGCCACCGAATTGATGACCACATGGTGGATGGAGGGTAAGTCCGGTGGAAATGCCATATTCAGGTAATCCTGCACCGCATTGACCATGAAACGGTCCCGCTCCCAGTAAAAATCATGATGGTGCGCGATGGTTTGAATATTGGTTTCGGCAATAAATTCGGTCAGTGCGATCCCCAAGGGAATATTCAGCGGAATGGTCAAGGCATTCTCGGGTACAATTATGTGGATATCGAATTTTTCGACGAATTCGTAAAGATAATCTTTTAGTTCGATCGCCAGCTGATAGATCTTTTTTGAAACCGCACGGTCTCTTTTGGTGAAGTTGAAGGATTTTAGGTAAGTATCTTTGATTTCGGGATGATTGAAGTGGGCCTTGGGAACCATATAGCATCTTTCGGACGGCCGGTCCAATTCGCCGGCAAAGTAGAAGCAAGTAAATCCCTCCTGCTCGAAAACTCTAGCCCATTTTTCGATTTCCAGTGAGACTCCGTCCGTTCCGGAAATCCGGGTAGAGATAAAGGCAACATTTTTGAATTCAGTAATCGACTTGAAACTCCTCATTTTCGGTTCCTTTGATGCCAGAAAACACAGATTTGGTGGCCAAAATTAAGTTGCAGCTATCACATTCCATTTTTTGGAATAGGTCGTTGAAGGAGCTTGGAGTGGTGGAGCACCGGAGCAATGAGATAGATGATATCCTAATTTTATTCATTACTCCAAAACTCCAAGCTCCAACACTCCAGCTTGTTAGGCTTTGCCCGCACTGCCTAATACATTCTCATTTTTGTGTTTGATCATTTTGACTAACTCCTCTCTGGCCGGGCCGAGATATTTACGCGGATCGAACTCCGCTGGATTTTCGGCAAATACTTTACGTATGATCGCCGTCATTGCCAATCGGCCGTCACTGTCGATGTTAATTTTGCAAACCGCGGAACCGGCGGCCTTTCGGAGTTGTTCTTCGGGGATTCCGACCGCGTCGTCCATTTTGCCGCCAAAGGAGTTAATCATCTGTACATATTCCGGCACAACAGTAGAAGCGCCGTGCAAAACAATGGGAAACCCCGGGACTCTTTTTTCGATTTGATCTAGAATATCAAATCGCAGTGGCGGCACTTCCTCACCGGATTTGACTTTGAACTTGTATGCACCATGAGATGTGCCGATGGAAATGGCCAGGCTGTCCACTCCTGTTTTAGCGACAAACGCTTCGACTTCTTCCGGTTTGGTATAGTGAGACACGTCATGGGATACCTCGTCTTCTACCCCTGCCAGCACCCCCAGCTCGCCTTCAACCGAGACATCCCTTTCGTGCGCGTAATCGACAACCTGTTTGGTGATTTGGGCATTTTCCTCAAACGAATGGTGTGAACCGTCGAGCATGACCGATGAAAATCCGCTGTCGATGCAGGATTTGGCAAGTTCAAAACTGTCACCGTGGTCCAGGTGAAGTGCAATCGGTATATTTACTCCCAGATCAGCGGCCATTTGAACCGCTCCCATGGCCATGTATCTCAAGAATATCTGGTTGGCATATTTTCTAGCGCTTCCCGAAACCTGCAAAATAACCGGAGATCTGGATTCCACGCACCCTATGATGATCCCCTGAAGTTGCTCCATGTTATTAAAATTGTATGCCGGAATGGCATAGTTGCCGTCCATGGCCTTTTTAAACATTGCACTAGTATTGACCAAGCCTAAGTCTTTGTAATTGATTATATCAGACATAATGGCCTCCTTGTTTAGATCTTTCGGAGTGTTACGCTGCAGCGTGGTTCTGTGCAACCCATGTGCGATGGTCCGATTTACATACCCCCGGTTACATGATTTATCAAGTGTCTATTTTTTTTCATTAGACTGTGCAGGATATCTTCAGCATGTGCCTGAGCGAGTTTTTGATCGAGATCGATTAAGACAATTTCATTGGCAGTCCCGTTCAAGGCAAGTGCGTAAGCTCCAGAGCTACCAACAGCCCCACATCCCACGACACCGACTTTCATAGGCAAGCTCCTTTATTTCCTGGGATCAACCGGCTCGATATTTGTGGTCATGAGTTCGATGACGAACTGCCACTAAACGGCAGGTATTCGAGTTAATCTAAGACATTCTCAGTAACTTTCAACACCGGTACAAATCTGGTGGCAAAACAACGAAGCTTTGATGTTAACCTTGTAATCTATCCACTGTTTGTATAGCAATTTCAAGTTCTTCATTAGTCGGAATGACGAGGACCTTCACCGTGCTCTTGAGGCTATGAATTTCAAGCACGTCTGGGGAGCGCTGGGTGTTTTTTTGGGAATCTATCTCGATGCCAAGGCAGTTTAGATCCTCGCAGGAACGGGCGCGAATGTCGACGGCATTTTCTCCGATGCCGGCGGTGAACACGAGGGCGTCCAAACCACCTAATGCGGCAACATAGGCACCGATGTATTTTTTCATACGGTAGCAGTACATATCGATGGCCAGTCGGGCAGAAGCGCTGCCCTGTGCGGCAAGCTGCCCGATTTCCCGCATGTCGTTTGCATCACAAATTCCTTTCAGACCACTTTGTTTGTTGAGAAGCGACTCTAACTCATCATTTGATTGACCGGTTTTACGGCTGAGGTAGAAAATAATGGCCGGATCCATGTCGCCGCAGCGGGTTCCCATGATCAGACCTTCCAACGGAGTCATTCCCATGGAGGTATCGATGCACGCTCCGTTTTTTATTGCCGCAATGCTGGCTCCATTGCCCAGGTGCAGTGTGATTAGATTCAGAGATTGCAGTGGTCGCTTTAAATACAGCGCCGCCATTTTAGCGACATATCCATGGGAGGTTCCATGGAACCCATACCGGCGTACTTGCAGAGTTTTATAAAATTTCTGCGGCAAGGCATAATGAAAGGCGTGCGGCGGAATACTCTGGTGAAATGCGGTATCAAAAACCGCCACCTGGGGCACATTCGGGGCGGCCTTCAGAGCGACTTCTATGCCGAGAAGGTTGGAGGGGTTGTGCAGAGGTGCCAAGGGAATCAGTTCTCGGATGGTTTCGATGACTTCCTGATTGATGATGGTTGGTTCACGAAATTTTTCACCGCCGTGAACCACGCGGTGCCCGATGCCGTATAATTCACCGGTATCCTGCAACGCACCGAATTCCCCAAGAACCAGGCCGATGAGCTCAAAGCCCTCTTGATGATTTTTTACCGCTTGCTTTTTTTCGGTCTTCTCCATTTCTCCTTGTGCATTGCGGGTGACGTGGGTCAACCGGCTTTCGGTTTCACCGATTTGCTCCAGCAAGCCGGAGGCGAGCACAGATTGGTCACGCATATCGAAGAGCTGGTATTTTATCGAAGAAGAACCTGAATTGATAACTAATACTTTCATTTTTACCCTC